>CAYWND010000138.1:0-7119 GCA_964459085.1 uncultured Oceanibium sp.
CGCGGTCGCATCCCTTTGGCCGTCACCGGGCGGGATGTGGGGGCCGAGAAGCTGGCGCCGCCCGCGCTGGAGGCGTTGGCCGAACTGGGGTTCGGGCAGGCCGACCTGATCCTGGCGGTGCCGCAGTTTTGGATTGATGTCGACACGGTTGATGATCTGGATGCGGTTGCCGCGTCCTTTCGCGCGACCCACGGTCAGCGTTTGCGGATCGCGACCAAGTACCACAACATCGTTCGTCGGTTCCTGCAGGATCGCGGCGTTGCCGACTATCAGCTTGTCGACAGTCAGGGTGCGACCGAAGGCACGGTTCGCAATGAAACCGCCGAGGCGATTGCGGATATCACCACAACAGGCAAGACATTGTCCGCGAACCACTTGAAAATTCTGGCAGATGGGGTGATCCTGCGATCTCAGGCGACGCTGTTCGCGTCGCGGAATGCCCAGTGGGATGCCGTGTGTTGTCAGGCGTTTCGGGACATAGCCGAGCGGGTGGGGCTCGACCAGGGGTTAGCGGAGGCGTGGAGGTAGTCCGCCGCATTGCTGATCTTCGCGCTGTGCGGCGCGGCTGGCGCGAAAGTGGCCTGACGGTCGGTCTTATTCCAACAATGGGTGGCCTGCACAAAGGCCATGTCAGCCTGGTCCGGCGATCGCAGGACATGGTGGATCGCACGATCCTGACGGTTTTTGTCAACCAGGCGCAGTTTTCGGCGAGCGAAGGCTTTGACGCCTACCCCCGGGACGAGCAGGCGGACCTTGATCTGGCGCGAAAGGTCGGTGCCAACCTGGTGTATGCGCCGTCCCAAGACGAGATCTATCCGCCTCGGTTCGCGACGGCGATTTCCATTGATGGACTTGCCGATGTCCTGTGCGGCGCGTCGCGACCCGGCCATTTCGATGGTGTCGCACTGGTGGTTGCCAAGCTGTTGAACCAAAGCGAAGCGGACGCCGCCTTTTTTGGCGAAAAGGACTGGCAGCAGTTGCAAATCATCCGTCGGATGGCATGGGATCTGGATTTTCCGGGCCAGATCATCGGCTGTCCCACCGAACGGCACGAGGATGGCTTGGCGATCTCGACCCGCAATGCCCTTCTCAGCGACAGCGAACGGGTCATCGCGCCGGCATTGCACAACGCCCTGGCCGAGGCCGCGCAGCGCATCGCAGATGGGGAGCCGACCGAACTGGCCTGTGCCGAGGCGCAGGAGAACCTGCTGTTTGCGGGATTCCCATCGGTCGAGTACCTGGAATGTCGTGATGCGATCTCGCTGCGGCTAACGCCGTCGCCGGGGGTCGGGGCGCGCATTTTTGGCGCAGCACGGTTGGGTGCTGCGCGCCTGATCGACAACGTGCGGGTTCCGTCCCGCTGACACTTAGCTGGCGAGTTTGGCCCCGAAGAAGTTGATGGTCCGCTCCCAGGCAAGCGCGGCTGCGGCCTGGTCGTAACGGGGCGTCGTGTCATTGTGAAATCCGTGGTTCACGTCCGGGTAGAAGTGAACCGAGAATGCCTTTTGGTTCGCCTTCAGTGCGTCGGAATAGGCTGGCCATCCCTCGTTGATCCGATCGTCGAGGCCGGCATAATGGATCATTAGCGGTGCTTGAATGGCAGGAACATCCTCGGCTGCCGCCTGGCGGCCATAGAACGGTACGCTGGCGGCCATGTCCGGGTAGGCCACGGCCAACGCGTTGCAGACGCCGCCGCCATAGCAAAAGCCGACAGCGCCCGCCTTGCCGTTCGACAACGGGTGGTCGCGGATCCACTCGAACCCGGCGAAGAAGTCGTTCATCAGTTTCTCGCGATCCAGACTACGCTGCATCTCGCGGCCTTCGTCGTCATTGCCGGGATAACCGCCCAACGGTGTCAGACCATCCGGCCCCAGCGCCAGGAAACCCGCCTTGGCCGCTCGGCGCACGACATCCTCGATATACGGGTTGAGTCCGCGATTTTCGTGCACGACCAGAACTGCCCCGAACGGGCCATTGCCCGCGGACGGTTTGGCCAAAAGTCCCGAAATGTCTCCATGCCCGTCAGGGCTGGGGTAGGTAACTCGTTCCGTCACGATGTCAGGGTCGTCCTCGGCCACCTGTTGCGCCAGGGCATAGTCGGGTTGAAGCTGATCGACGAGTGCCGCGACGGTGACGCCGCCCACGGCATATTTGCTGGCCGCGGACATGAAGTCGCGCTTGGACATCTTGCCGTGGACATAACCGTCGTAAATATCCAGCAGACGTTGGTCGAAATCCTTGGCGGTCTTGCGGCGGATCGGTGGGGTCTGATCGGTCATGGCTGTGCTCGCTGTCAGAGCCGGCGGACTGCCGACCAGACTAGAGTACACCAAGTGCGGCCAGTTCTGTTGCCAATTCCTGCGGCATTTCAGGATTGTGAGGATCGTAGGGGCCGATATCGTTGGGCGTGTCGGCCGCGTCAAGGTATCGCCAACCCTGAAACGCACGGCGAGGTTGCGGGGCGGTGCGGATCAGATTGGGTTCGAGCACGATGGCGCAGCGGCGAATGCCGTCCTCGCCCCGGCGTTCGTCGAAGCCGAGAATCCGCTGGCGGCAGGCAACCGACCCTTTGATGATCCAGTAGATCGATCCGCCATCCAGAAGATCGGCCTCGCGGCGGGGCCACATACGGGTCACATGGGTGTAGATTGGACCGAAGCCTGCGGCTTGGTTCTGGGCAATGCGGGTGAATTGCCAATCGTGCAGCGTGGCCAGGCTTTCCGACCCGACCGACAGCTTAAGAAGGTGGACATTCCCGCTCATCTTGTGCCCCGCGATTCCCCTACCCCCAAGTTTAGGGCGGTCAGGGGCGGGCGCAAGGGCGGAAGGCAATCAAGCGGTGTCCGGCCTGCGGCCGTACGAGTCCTAGAGCCCCGAAAAATCCTCGCGGATTTTGTCGGGGCGGTTGGGATTGCGGAGTGGACGTGGCAACGCCAGACCGACCAGCCGTGGTCACAGCGGCGTGGCGAAGCGTTTCGGGGCACCGGTGGCCGGGTCAATCAACGGTTCGGAGGTGTATTGGCCCAGATAGCCGCGGCGGTTGCGATCGGTGACATTCGGGCCGGACCGGTGAAGGGTTGTCGAGGAGAAGGCCACCAGTGTGCCTGCGGGGCAGGTCATGGGCAGGCCCGGATCCTCGCCGGTGTAACCCACCAGTTCCTTGCCATCCTCGTCCCATTCATGCGGATCGAGACCGGCATTTTCGTCGAGGTCGCGCGGCAGGATATAGACGCAGCCGTTTTCGACGGTCGTGTCGTCAAGCGCCATCCACAGCGTGAGATAGGGCGCGTGATCGAACCCCACATAGGCGCCGTCCTGGTGCCAGGCAAAACTGGCGCCGGTGCGGGGACCCTTGACCACGTATTGCTCATTGAACAGGTAGCTGTCGCCATCCAGCAGTGTGCGGGTCAACTCGCGCATCTTGGGCGAGAACAGGACCGCCTGCATTTGTGGAAAATCAAGGTGGCGGTGGCGTAGAAAGCGGCGATCGGCACCCCGTTCGATGTCGTGGATCCCTTCACCGACCTCGGGCGGGTCCTCGGACAAGAGCTGGTCGCCCGCGTCGCGGAGACCATCGAGCTCGTTGCCGGTGAGAAAGTCCCGGACGATGACATAGCCCTGTTTGCGGAATGTACGGTGCAGGTTTTCGGCAAGCATGGTGACCTCGGTGTTGCAATTGCGTGCATAATGAATGGAAAACGCCTGAAAATCTTTGCAATATTCAGTCTCAATATTGCAAAACGGATCATTTCTAATGGAACCCGGTCGATTTCTTGCTGCTGGTGTTGCTGGGCGGTGCTGGCGCCGGTCGGAACGGCGGCGCTATGACGACGCGCCACGGTCGCATCACGAACTGGTGGTGCTGTTGGGGTTGCGGGGCCGGATGCGGTACCTGATCGATGGTCAGATCGTCGAGGTTGCCGAGGGCACGCTGTTGTGGGCGTTTTCGGGACAGGCGCATCTGCTGCTGTCCGAGAGCCGAGATTTTGACATGTGGGTGTTCGTTCTGTCGCGGGTTCTTCTGAGCGGGCCGTATCTGCCTGATCCGCAGGGGGCGGGACAGCAGCGGGTGGTCCGGCTTGCGCGTGTGGAACACGAGGCACTGGACGCACTGGCCGACCGGATCCGGGACAGGGATGACGCGGACTGGCAGGCGGCGGGCCTGCGCTGGTGGGCGATGCGCGCCTGGGACGAGACCGGACGCGCGCCCGACGCCGCGCGCGCCGCTGTACATCCGGCGGTGGATCGGGCGGCGGCGGTGATCGAGGACGATCCCGGCGCCTCACTGGCATGGGTCGCCGCAAAGTCGGGCACGAGCCTATCGCATCTGGCGCGGGTATTTCGGGCGGGCACGGGTATGAGCCTGGGGCACTACCGTCGGCGCGTGCGCCTGAAGGTGGCGGATCGGGCGGTTGCGGATGGGGCCAACCTGCTGGGTGCGGCGCTGGCGGCGGGCTTTGGCAGCTATACCCAGTTCTATCGCTGTTTCGTGGCCGAGCGCGGGGTGTCACCGCGAGACCACTATCGCGGGCTTGATCGTTAGGGGCGAAACGTGAACACCGCTTGATTTCGTGGTGTGGAGGCGTATTGTTGGACCCTTCACCTCAAACTGAAAGGTGCGTGGCATGTCCCGGTTCGCGGCCCCCATTTCCCAAACCATCTGGGACATGAAGTATCGTTTCAAGACGCCTGAGGGGACGCCCATCGACGAAACGGTCGAAGACAGCTGGCGGCGGGTCGCGCGTGCGTTGGCCCAGGGCGAGGCGCAGCCTGACATCTGGGAAGACCGGTTTTACAGCGCGCTGGAAGACTTCCGGTTCCTGCCCGCGGGGCGGATCCTGGCGGGGGCCGGGACGGGGCGGTCCGTGACGCTGTTCAACTGCTTTGTGATGGGCACGATCGAGGATTCCATGGCCGGGATCTTTGACGGTCTGAAAGAGGCTGCGCTGACGATGCAGCAGGGCGGCGGCATCGGGTACGATTTCTCGACCATCCGGCCCAAGGGCGCCAAGGTTGCGGGCGTGGGGGCGGATGCGTCGGGCCCGCTGAGCTTTATGGATGTGTGGGATGCGATGTGCCGCACCATCATGTCGGCCGGCAGCCGCCGGGGGGCCATGATGGCGACCATGCGCTGTGATCATCCCGATATCGAGGATTTCATCTCGGCCAAGCAGGATCCGGCGCGGCTGCGGATGTTCAACCTGAGCGTTCTGGTGACGGATGCGTTCATGGACGCAGTCAAGGCGGACGGCCCCTGGGATCTGGTGTTCGACGGCACGGTCTATCACACCGTACTGGCGCGTGATCTGTGGAACCGGATCATGCGGGCGACATATGATTATGCGGAACCTGGCGTGATTTTTATCGACCGGATCAACCAGCGCAACAATCTGGCCTATGCAGAAGAGATCAGCGCGACCAACCCTTGCGGCGAGCAGCCCTTGCCGCCCTATGGCGCGTGTCTGCTGGGATCGATCAATCTGGCGCGGCTGGTCGAGCGGCCGTTCGCAGATGATGCGGCGCTGGATGAAGAGGGCCTGGACGATCTGGTCGCCCTTGCGATCCGGATGATGGACAATGTGGTCGATGTCTCGCGCTTTCCGCTGGAGCAGCAGGCGGCCGAGGCGCAGGCCAAGCGGCGGATCGGGCTGGGTGTGACCGGGCTGGCGGACGCGTTGATGATGGTCGGGGTGCGGTACGGATCGCCCGAGGCCGCGCGTATGACGTCGCAATGGTTGCGCCGCCTCGCCCGCGCGGCGTACCTGACCTCGTCGCGTCTGGCAGCCGAAAAGGGGGCATTCCCGCTGTTTGATGCCGAGAAGTTCCTGGCCAGCCAGACGATGCGGGCCATGGACGACGAGGTGCGGGCGGAGGTGGCCAAACACGGCATCCGCAACGCATTGGTCACGTCCATTGCGCCAACCGGGACCATCAGCCTTTATGCCGGGAACGTGTCCAGTGGGATCGAGCCGGTCTTTGCCCACAGCTATACCCGCAAGGTGTTGCAGACCGACGGGACTCGGGAGGAGGAGGAGGTCGTCGATTATGCCGTAGCGCTGTGGCGCGACATGCACGGCGATGCGGATCTGCCGGATCACTTTGTCACCGCGCAGGAGCTGCAGCCGTTGGAGCATGTTACCATGCAAGCCGCGGCACAGGACTGGGTCGACAGCTCGATCTCGAAGACCATCAACTGTCCGGCCGACATTCCGTTCGAGGATTTCAAGGATGTTTACATGGCGGCGTGGGATCAGGGCTGCAAGGGGTGCACGACATATCGGCCGAACGCGGTCACCGGGTCGGTGCTGAGCGTGTCCGAGGCCGCACCTGCCACCGGCGCCGGTGCCTCCGGCGGGAGTATTTCAGAGAGCAAAGTTGGCGAGGGCGAGGTCGTCTACATCGCCGAAAAGCTGGACCGGCCCGAGGCGCTGGAGGGCAACACGTACAAGATCAAGTGGCCCGAGAGCGAGCATGCGATCTACATCACCATCAACGATGTAATTGTCGGAGGGCAGCGGCGGCCCTTCGAGGTCTTCATCAACTCCAAGAACATGGAGCATTTTGCCTGGACCGTGGCGCTGACCCGGATGATCAGCGCGGTGTTCCGGCGTGGCGGCGATGTGTCATTTGTGGTTGAGGAGTTGAAGGCTGTGTTCGATCCGCGAGGTGGCGCCTGGATGGAGGGTCGCTATGTCCCCTCGATCCTGGCGGCAATCGGGGGCGTGATCGAGCGCCATATGGTCGAGATCGGATTCCTGGCCGGTGAGGGTCAGGCGCTGAAATCGGATCCGCAGGCCAAAGCGCTGGCGATCGGGGACCAACCGAGGGGGCCGGCCTGCCCGAATTGCGGTCAATACGCCATGATACAGAGCGAGGGCTGCCTGACCTGCACCGCCTGCGGCCACTCGAAATGCGCCTGACGATACAGCGGCTGTTCTGGTTGGTCGCGGCTGCGGCCATATTGGTCTATGTTGCAATTGTCGCGTGGTCGCTGCCGATCGTATCTGCCGAGGCCGATGGTCTGGTCCCGTTTGACATGCGACCGGCGGGTTATGACCTGAACGAGGCCGAGGCGTTTCTGGGGGCGCTGACCGACAAGGGTCGCGCGCAATATCTTGG
>CAYWND010000139.1:0-7103 GCA_964459085.1 uncultured Oceanibium sp.
CCCAGCCCGATGCCAATTGTCAGGAACACCCAGGCCGCCAGCGTCCAGGGCCGCACCCAGCGCGCCCAGGCGGCGTCCACCTTGCCCTCGATCAGGGCGGCGATGGCGAACGAGAACGCCATCGAGAGGCCGACATAGCCCAGGTAGAGAAACGGCGGGTGAAACGCGAGGCCCGGATCCTGCAACAGCGGGTTCAGGTCGTTGCCGTCAAAGGGCGGGTTTTCCAGCCGCAGAAACGGGTTGGACGTGAACAACAGGAACATCAGGAACGCGACGGAAATGCTGGATTGCACGGCCAGCACGCGGGCCCTGAGCCGATCCGGCAACCCCTCGCCCCAGATCGCGACAGCCGCCCCGAACAGGGTCAGGATCAGCACCCACAGCAGCAGCGACCCTTCGTGGTTTCCCCAGGTACCCGAGATCTTGTAGATCAGCGGCTTGGCCGAATGCGAGTTCGCGGCGACCAGCCGGACCGAGAAGTCCGACACCACAAAGGCCCAGGTCAGCGCGCCGAAGGACAGGATCGCCAGCCCCGCCTGCGCGAGCGCGGCGGGCACGGCCACGGCCATCCAGTTGCCCCAGCCCTTGTGCGCGCCCACAAGCGGCACGATCATCTGCACGATCGCGACCACGAAGGCGAGGATGATGGCAAAATGTCCGATCTCGGCGCTCATGGGCCCTCCTGTCCCTTGTCAAAATAGGCCGGGACGGGGGCAGGATCAAAGGCCCGATTGTCGCGGCTCACGAAAGCGTCAGATCGCCCTGCATCAGGACATAGCCGCGACCACCGACCTTTACATGCGCGATGGCCTCGGGCGGGCCGATGCATTCGACCCGGGCCAGGCCGGGCCGGCCCATGTCGTGGCCCTGCTCGGCCGCGAAGATGGGCGTGTCGATCATGCGCTCGGACCACAGGTAGGCGCCCATGCAGCCGGTCGCGGACCCGGTGAACGGATCCTCGGGCGGGTTGGGAGGCGGCAGCAGCAGGCGCGAGAAGGTATCACCCGCCCCCGTTGCGCCGCCGAGCGTGACCAGAAACGGTTCCATGATCCCGGCATTCAGATCGGGGAATTTCGCCTGCCACGCGGCCAGCGCGTCCAGATCCAGCCGCGCGCGGCGCAACGCGTCCCTGGAGGCCAGAACGGTGATGCAGAACGGCGTACCGGTCGACACGATCCGGGGGCTGCCCAGAATGTCCCCGGGCGACAGCCCGTAGATCGCGGCGATCTCGGCCCCGTCGCAGTAGGGTCCGAACCAGGGCGGGCGCTGGGTCATGGTGACGATCGGGCCGGTGCCGTCGTCCCGGACCTCGATGTCCAGAATCCCGGCCCCGACCTCGAGCGTGAACGCGGCGCGGCCCTGGTCCAGCACCACCGCGCCGCGATTGATCAGCGAGATGACCGTGGCCACCGTGGGGTGGCCGGCCAGAGGGATCTCGCGTGCGGCCAGGTAGTAGCGGGCACCGAAATCGGCGGTGTCGCTGGACACCACATAAGCGCATTCCGACAGCTTGGTCTCGCGCACCAGCGCCAGCCGTGTCTCGACATCCAGATCATCGGCCGCGTGCACAACCGCGCAGCCATTGCCGCCAAACGGCGTGTCGGTGAAGGCGTCGACCCAATCGGTGGGATATCTGCGCATCTCGCGGCCCCTTTGCTGGCGTTTCGCGCAGTTGGGGGCGGGCGGGCACCGAGGTCAACCCTTTCGCCACTCGTCCAGTGCGGGATTGGCGTCGCCAGAGGGCGTCTTGGGGGTCTGGGGGCGCGCCGTGTTTTCCAACGCCTTGAGGTCGCGCATGTTGGCCAGGACCGAGCGGACCTGGCCCGACGAGACGGGGGCCGCGTTTGACCGGAAATGGTGCAACTCGCGCGCGCCGAAATAGAACGACACGATGGCGCCCAGCAGCCACCATAGCGGGTCGGGTACCAGGGCCAGGCCCTGCATGCGAACCCCGAAGGCGACCGGATTGGCCATTGCGAAGACAAAGAGGCCCAGCGTGCCCATCGCCAACGCGGGGCGCGGCAGACGGTTCAACCCGTCGATCAGCGCGCCGAACCAGCCCTGGCGGGGATTGGCAAATTCGTCGGCGAACTGGCCCAGGCTGGCGATCTGCTCCTGATGCTGCAGGCGCGCGCGTTCTGTGCGGTTTTCGACAAACACCTCGGCGGTGCGGCCGACACCGGGCAGCAGCCCCAACAGTGCGCGGATCAGCCCCATGCCGCCACCCGCGCGCGGTGCTGCGCGTCCGTCAGGTGAAACCGGACCGAGATGAACTCTTCCGCGCGGGTGATCCAGCCGCCCTTGCCACCATCCTTGCGCCGGGCGTACTTGCGCGACGCCGGGCGGCGGTCGGCCAGCGCGTAGTAGTAATTCCGGCGCGCAATGCCGTAGGCGTCGACCAGATGCGCCGGGGCCTTGTCAAAGGCCCGCCCGGCGGCGGCCGCGGTCAGCGGACCCAGGGCACCGTCGACGGCGACGCGTTCGTCGAACTCGGCCAGCAGACGTTGCAGGATGCGCACCGCATGGGCGCCCGCGTTGACATACATATCGAACACCGACGGCCGCAGGCGTTCTGGCAGGCGGTCGATTCCGGGGCCTCGATAATAATGATCGACGAATATGGCCACCGCATGGGCGATGGTCAGGCGGCGCACATCGTCGGTGTCCACATCGCCATCGTGATCCAGGTCCAGCCCCAGGCGGCGCAGGGTGTGGATCGTGACCCCGTGCTTGGTGGCGCCGCCGGGATCGTCGGGGTCGTTGACGAAGCCGCCCTCTCGCGCGACGATCTCGCGCGCAATGGCCTCTACGCTGCGCATCGCAACAGCCTCCTTAAGGTCATGAACATGTCAGGGAATGTCGGGGAGGCAGAGTTGCGGCAAATTGCTTAAGGCCGAGTAAAGTACGCTGCGGTTAGGGCGGTCCGCACGGCGGACTCAGCAGGAGTATTTATCTGAGCAAAGAGGGCCCTTAACTCTTCCTTAAGGGGCCCCTCTTTGCTCCAGATACACTCCGGAGCGCGAGGCAGCGCCTCGCCACCGCGGCCAGGGGCCGCGGTTCACCCTAGCTTTCGGGCTGATAGACGCCCTGTTCCTTGAGCGCGTCGATGACCTCTTCGGGCATGTAGGCCTCGTCATGTTTGGCCAGCACTTCCGAGGCGACAAAGACATCGCCCTCGATCGTGCCGGTGACGATGGTGCCCTGCCCTTCGCGGAACAGATCCGGCAGGATGCCGCGATAGCTGACCGGGAAATCGGCGTTGGTGTCGGTGATCACGAACCGGTGCGTCTCGCCCCTGTCCCACGAGCCTTCCTTGACCAGCCCGCCCAGGCGGAACCTCTCACCCTCGCGCGGGGGGAAGCTGGCGATGTCGGATGGCGAGCGAAAGAACTCGAACGCATCGCGACCGGCATAGATCACCAGACCGGTAGCGACGGTCAGGAACACCGCCGCGATCGCGACCAGCTGGATCCTGCGTTTCTTCTTTAACCCGGCCATGGCCACCTCACGGGAAGAGCGGGACCATCTGCAGCCCCGTCGTTTCGTCAAAGTCGAGCATCAGGTTGGCGTTCTGGATCGCCTGACCCGAGGCCCCCTTGGTGAGATTGTCGAGCACGCTGACCAGCACGGCACGGCCCGGGCGCCGGTCGGGCACCACGCCGATATGACAATAGTTGGACCCGCGCACATGCCGTGTCGCCGGAACCTCGCCCATCGGCAGGACCAGAACGAACGGTTCGTCCGCATAGGCCCGAGTCAGCGCGGCGTGGCAGGCCGCCGCGTCGCCGTTCACCGCCACGCTGGCGATGATGCCGCGGTTCTGAGGGATCAGCTGGGGAATGAAGGTCGGGCTGACGGGGCGATCCGCCACGAGGCTGAACTCCTGCTCGAACTCGGCCAGGTGGCGGTGCTTGCCAATGTTGTAGGCATGCGCGCCTTCGGACACTTCGGCGTGCAGCATCCCCTCTTTGGCGCCGCGCCCGGCGCCGGACACACCGGTGGAAAGCGTTATGACGATCTGATCGGGATCGATCAGCCCGTCGGCCAGGGGCGGCAGAACGGGCAGGATCGAGGTGATCGCGTTGCACCCGGTCCCGGCCACCAGCCGGGCGGACCGAATCTTGTCGCGATAGACCTCGGTCAGGCCATAGACGGCCTCGTCCTGCAGCGACAGTGCGCCATGGGGACGGCCGTAGAATTCCTCGTAGGCCGCCGGATCGCGCAGCCGGAAGTCGGCCGAAAGATCCACGATCTTCAGATCCCGCGGCAGCGCGGTCACGACCTCTTGCGTGGTGGCATGCGGCAGAGCGCAGAACGCCAGATCGATGTCCGTGAAATCCACATCCTCGATCCGGGTCAGGATCGGCAGGTCCAGGTGCCGCAGATGGGGAAAGATCGTCGCCATCGCCGCCCCGGCCTTGCGGTCGGCGGTCAGCGCCGCAATGCGCATGCCCGGATGGCCCGCAATCAGGCGCACAAGCTCGGCGCCTGTATAGCCGCTTGCCCCCAGTATCGCGATCCGCGCCGTGTCTGCCATCGATCCAGTCCTTGTTGCCTTGGCCGGTCATGTAAGCGATCCGGCCGCAGGCTGCAATCACCGTGCATGGAACGGGACAGTTTGCCCCAACATCTGCGCCGCCATGTCCGAGACCTGCGCCGGATCGCCGGTGGTCAGGTACTGCACCCCCGATCCACGCGCGGCGATGCGGGGGTGGCGATGCAGATAGTCGGCCAACGAGGCGGCGACGACCTGACCCTGATCGAGGATCCGGGTTCGGGCGGGCAGCCGGTCGCGAAAGGCCTGACAGACCAGCGGGAAGTGGGTGCAGCCCAGCACGGCCTGTTCGGGGGCGGGCATGTGACCCAGGGCCTCGGCCACCGCCTGATCCACCAGGCGGTCGGCTGCCGCTGCGTCCCCCGCCTCGATCGCGGAAACCAGCCCGGGGCAGGCCTGCTGGCGCACCGCAATGCCGCTTGCCCGCAGCGCCAGTTCGCGGCCGAAGGCGCCGCTGGCAACGGTGGCGGGGGTGGCAAAGAACATCACCGACCGCCCCGGCAGGGGTGTGGGCGGCGCGCGGTCGGCCCAGTCGCGGCCCGAGATCACCTCGATCATCGGGACCAGCACGCCCAGCACGCGCCGGTCGGCGGGCACCCAGAATTCCTGCATCCGGCGCAGCGCCACCGCCGAGGCGGTGTTGCAGGCCAGGATGACCAGGCGACAGCCGCAGTCGAACAGCGCGCGCGTGCCCGCAATCGTCAGATCCAGAACCTGGTCAGCCGGTCGGCTGCCATAGGGCGCATTCCGGTTGTCGCCCAGATAGACAAAGCTGTGCTCAGGCAGGTTGTCGCGCAGCGCCTGCAGGACGGTCAACCCGCCCAGGCCGCTGTCAAAGACGCCGATGGGCGCAGGTGTCATGCGCGCCCTAGCGCCCGGGTTCAAACTCGAACCCGTAGCCCAGATCGGGCAGCGGCGTCGTGCTGAGGCGATAGGTCTGTTCGCGCAGATAATCCATCATGGCGGCAGGCTGGGCCGCCAGCCCCTCGAGAACGCCGCGGTCCAGCGGGTCGCCGATGACGACGGGCACCTGTTCGCCGACCTTGATCTTGAATTCCTTGATCAACAGCGCCAGCCGCAGCGTGGTGTGCAGGTGGCTGGCGACCTGGAACAGGCGGCTGTTCTGGCCTTCGAAAAAGATCGGGATGACGGTGGCCTTGGATTTGGCGATCAGCTTGGCAGTAAAGCGGCGCCAGCCGGGATCCATTGGCCGTCCGAAGGGACGCAACGCGGTCGAGACCGTGCCGCCGGGGAAGATGCCGATGCAGCCGCCCCGCCCCAGATAGTCCAGCGACTGCTTGCGGGTGCGGATATTGGTCTGGATCGCGTCTTTGGTTTCATCAAAGCTGATCGGCAGGATCACCCGGTTCAGATCCTCGGCCTTGCGAAAGACGTGGTTGGCCAGGATCCGGAAATCGCCCCGGGTCCGTGACAGGATGTGCCCCAGCATCAGACCGTCGAGAATGCCGAAAGGGTGGTTCGAGATCACCACGACCGGCCCGTCGGGCGGGATGTTGTCCAGGGTTCCACGGCGGATGTCCAGGCCCAGGCCGTAGCGTTCGACCATCACCTCCCAGAAATCGCGGCCCGCGGCGACCTCGTCCTCATAGCCCTCGGCCATGCGGATCAGGCGGGGACGGCCGGTCAGATTCTCGATCGAGCGGATCACGCCACGGCCCGCGCGCGTCTGCGCCGAGCTTGCGTAGCTGATGTCACGGGCGACCCTGGAACTGCGGGGCATCCTACCTCCTGCTTGCGAGAACCTGATATGCAACGCGCGTGGCGTTTGTCCAGCGTAAGGTGATGTGGATACCCGAATCCTAAGCGCGGCGAGGATTTCGCGCTTGACCCGGCGGCCCCGCATGGCGCAGGCCGGTCGGGCGACTGGACAAGAACGGGGGGCGGCATGACCGCCAGTTGGAAAGCCTGGGCCGCCCTGGCGACGACGATCTGCATCTGGGCGGCGTTTCTGGTGGTGACCCGCGCAGCGATGACCGGCCAGATGGGCCTGGTCGAGGTCGGGCTGGTGCGCTACGGCGTCGGTGCGCTGCTGTTTCTGCCGGTGCTGGCCCGGTACGGGGTCGCGCCGCGTGGCGCGCCGCTGGCCTATACGATTCTGATCCCGCTCTTTGGCGGCGTGCTGTTCATCCTGCTGCTGGGGACGGGGCTGCGGATCGCGCCGGTGGCCGACAGCGGGGTCTTCACCCCGTCGATGCTGCCGCTTTACGTGGCGATCCTGTCGGCGGTGTTCCTGTCGGAACGCTTTACCGGGGTCCGGGTCGCGGGGTTCGCGCTGATCCTGGCCGGTGCAGTGTTCGTGGGCGGATGGGAGGCGCTGAGCGCCAGTGCGCCGGGTGTCTGGAAAGGACATCTGGCCTTTACGATGGCCAGCATATCCTGGGCGGCCTACACCATTCTGTTTCGCAAATCGGGGCTGGGCGCGGCCGAGGCGGGCGCGATCCTGTGTTTCTGGTCGGCGGTCGCCTTTGCCGCGATGGCGGCAGTGTCGGGGACCGCATTCGCGGACATCCCGCTGCCTGCGCTGCTG
>CAYWND010000140.1:0-4674 GCA_964459085.1 uncultured Oceanibium sp.
CGCTAAGATGAACACATGCACATTTGACCAAAGAGTCGCCGCCACATGTGCGCCGAAATGGGGACATATTTAGAAAGGCATATCTGTGCCCGGCATTAACCTTGTAAGGTGCTGATTTTTCGTGGGAAAAAAATCACGCTTTGCCCGGTTTACCAGTTCCGCGGAACATTAACTTATGGTAATCTTGTCCCGTTCGGTACGTTTACCGGTAACGATTATGGGGGATTTGTGGTGAATCTTATCTCGAAAACACTATCGGTCGCTGCCATTACGGCGCTGCCGATGGCTGCGTCAGCGGCCACTTTTGATTTCAATACGGTTGCGGATGACTACAAGTTCGCGGCAGGAAATACGGGTCCGGTCAATCAGGAAGGCACGTATGTGCAAGTCGCTGACGAGTTCGGCGGCTTCTTCACGCACGACGGCATTTCGATCACGAATATCACGGCCAACGATGGTGCATCGCCGTTCTTCGACGGCTCGAGAACCAACGAACGGAAGAACCACGCAGGTCTGGGCGTCTGTTCGACACCAGATGCTTCTGGCGACAGCTGGTCGGGCGTCGGAAAAATCTCTGGCTGTTCGACGGGTGGCGGAACCAACCCTGGCGACGACAACGCGGCTGGGGACGAGTGGTTCAAGATCGTGTTCGACCAAACGGTCGTGATCGAGGATCTGTTCTTCTATGACGCGAGTCACAACCCGTGCGACGGTCTTATCAAGGTCATGAATAACCTTGGCGACATGGCGCTGCTCAGCGTTCTGGGTGGATTGGTCGATGATGTTGTTGACGGCACCGAAGACACGGCAATTGGCAAATACTTCACGTTCATGATCGGCGACAACTCCGATCCTGACAAAGAGTTCTATCTGTCGACGATCACCGTGGCGGCAATCCCGCTGCCTGCTGCTGGTCTGCTGCTGCTGGGCGCCCTGGGTGGCCTCGGCGTCGCGCGGCGTCGCCGCAAGTCGTAAGCTGACGGCATAGCGAACTTCGAGGAAGCGCCCCGCCCGGGGCGCTTTTTCTTTTGGGCTGACGGCTAACCCCGTTCCCGCAGCAGCCGCTGCTTTTGCCGGTTCCAATCGCGCCGCTTTTCCGTCTCGCGCTTGTCGGCGACCTTCTTGCCCTTGGCGATCCCCAGTTTCAGCTTGGCGATCCCGCGGTCGTTGAAATACAGCCTCAGCGGCACCAGCGTCATGCCTTCGCGTCCGACGCCCTGGAACAGCTTGGCGATCTCGCGGCGGCTGGCCAGCAGCTTGCGCCGCCGCCGTTCTTCGTGCCCGAAGGTCTTGGCCTTGTCATAGCCCTCGATATGGGCGTTCACCAGCCACAGTTCGCCCTCCTTGACCTCGGCATAGCTTTCCGAGATCTGGGCGTTCCCGGACCGCAGGCTTTTGACCTCGGACCCCTCCAGAACAATCCCGACCTCCAGATCATCCTCGATGGCATAGTTGTACCGCGCCTTGCGATTCTCGGCGATGGTGCGGGCATTGGGATTGGATTTCGGTTTCTGGGCCATGGGGCGCAGATGTAAGCACCCGCTTGAACCCTGTCCATAGGGCTTGCACACTGCACCCATGACCAAAAAGGACGTCTTGCGCGAAACCGATGCGGATGCGATCCGCCAGGCCCGCGGCCTGATCCGCACCGCGCGGTTCGGCGCGCTGGCCTGCCTGGACCCCGAAACCGGGCACCCCATGGCCAGCCGTGTGGCGCTGGCCACCGATCTGGCTGGCAACCCGGTGATCCTGATCTCGCAACTCTCTGGCCACTTTGCCGCGCTCGAGGGCGATGCCCGCGCGTCCCTGCTGGTGGGCGAACCGGGAAAGGGCGACCCGCTGGCCCATCCCCGGATCACGCTGACCTGCCAGGCGGCCAGGCTGGAGGGCGACGACCGCCTGGCCGCCCGCGACCGGTACCTGCGGCGCAATCCTAAGGCGGCGCTCTATGCCGATTTCGGGGACTTCGCGTTCTGGCGCCTGACCCTGACCGGGGCCAGCCTGAACGGCGGCTTTGGCAAGGCCTACGCCCTGACCGCCGCAGACCTGTCGACACTGGTCCCTGACGGACTGCAGGATCTGGAGCCCGAGGCTGTCGCGCATATGAATACCGATCACGGCGACGCGGTGCAGGCCTATGCCGCGGCCTGCGCCGAGTCACCCGGCAAATGGACCCTGACCGGGCTGGACGCGGACGGCCTGGACATGACCCACGCGGACCGCGTCGCGCGGCTGTGGTTCGACCCGCCGCTGTCACAAACGCGCGAGGTTCGTCCCCGCCTGATCCAACTTGCGCGTGAGGCGCGCGCCATCGACCCTTGATCCCACCGCGCTAGTTGCCCAAGTTGGCGCAAACAGAAAAAGGCGGTCCACCCCCGTGTTCACATCCTTCTTTCCCAAACCCAAACTCTTCGCGCTCAGCTTTGTGGTCTGGTCCATCTTTACAGTCGTTGTCTGGTATGCGGTCGGCAAGGGGGCTGGCCCGACATTGTCACTGGGTGGTCTGATCGGGTTCGACTTTCCCGCCGCCCTGGGCGAGGACGCGGACGAAGCAGCACAGGCCGCCTTTGCGGCCGCCAACGGCGCGGCCAGCACCTTCTGGCTCTATCAATGGGTTCTGGCCTGCTATGTCCTGTTTGCCGGGTTCTGGATGTGGTACTCGCCGCACCGCTGGGGCCGCTGGTCGGTCGCGGGGTCCAGTGTCATCGTGTTCGTGACCTGGTTTCAGGTGCAGCTTGATGTCTGGATCAACTCGTGGTTCCGGGATTTCTTCGATTTCGTTCAGAAGGCCCTGAGCGAGCCGAACTCCACAACGCTAAGTGAATACTACACGCTGCTGTCCTCGTTCCTGTTCGTCGCGATGTGGTACGTGATCATCGTTGTTCTGAAGGTCTTTTTCGTTCAGCACTACGTCTTCCGCTGGCGTACGGCGATGAACGAGCGCTACACCGAATACTGGCAGAAAATCCGCCATATCGAGGGGGCCTCGCAACGTGTGCAGGACGACACCATGCGGTTCGCGCGCGAGGTCGAGACCCTGGGCGTGTCCCTGATCGACAGCTTCATGACCCTGATTGCGTTCCTGCCTATCCTTTGGGGTCTTTCGCAATATGTGGCCGAGATCCCGATCTTGGGCGAGGTGCCGCAAGCCTTGGTGATCGTCGCCATCCTGTGGTCGGTGTTCGGAACCGGTCTGGTGGCACTGGCCGGATACCGGCTGCCGGGGCTGGAGTTCCGCAACCAGCGCGTCGAGGCGTCGTACAGAAAAGAACTGGTGTTTGGCGAAAATCACGAGGACCGGGCGCAGCCTATCACCCTGGGCGAACTGTTTGGCAATGTCCGGCGGAACTATTTCCGGCTTTATCTGGAATACACCTACTTCAACGTGATCCGGATCACCTATCTGCAGGTCGGTAACCTGATCCCATTCTTTGCGCTTGGTCCTACGGTTATTGCCGCCGGGGTGACCTTCGGGCTGTTTCAGCAGATCCTGAATGCCTTCGGGCGCGTCGAGAATTCGTTCCAGTTCCTGATCAACTCATGGCCCCGGATCATCGATCTGATGTCGATCCAGAAACGCCTGGCCGCGTTCGAGCGCGCCATCGACGGCGGGGATCTGACCGGCATCGAGCTCGAGGGCGAAACCCGGGCGGTCTGATCTGCGATGTTCGAGCAGGCCGCATGCAAAGGCCTACTCGAAGCATTCCGGCGGTTTGGTGAAGTTGAGCGCAAATGCTGTGCGTTGCGTTTGCCGCCCCATCACCGCGTGCATCGCCCCGGCCATGGCGCGCAGCTGGCGCTGATTGGCGGGTTCGTTGACGGCTTCGACGAAAAAGCGGCGGACACGATGGTCCAGCACCCAGTTCATCGGGGCGGCGTGTTCGCGCGACACCGGGCTGGGCAGTGCCACGTGAAAGAACCGATCGGTTTCCACCGGCGCCAGTCCTGCCTGGACGGCAGGCGCCGGCCGGTCCGACCGCAGGCACAGGCGGCTGCGCGCCTCGGACAGCGATTCCAGGCCATGTGCCGACCGCGCGCCCAGCAAACCGCTGAGCGGGGCCAGCCCCTCGGACGCTGGGCCACCGGTCGTGCGCGGTTCAGGGTAAAAGTCCAGGTTCTCGCAGGACAGCGTGACGTCGCTGAACACCTCGAGATCCCCGAACATCGCAGCCGTTACGGATCGCGCCGGTTCATCGGGCAGCGCGCAGGTCGGCCGCCCCGCCACATCGTTCGAGATGGTCAACAGAAATGGCACCGGGACAAAGTCCAGCCGCAGCGCCGGGTCTTCGATCAACTCGATGATCTCCAGTGCCGTTTCGATGCCGTAGTTTTCATAGTATCCGCCGTCGATGATCTGCCGCACCACACCCTCGACCGCGCCCGTGCCTTCGTAGCGCCCGGCGGGCGAGATCAGCGGAAAGCGGGCCGAGTTCATCACCGCGGATGCGGCGGGAATGTCGGTCCCGATCTCGTCGAAAAAATCGATCACGCCCATCAGGCGGCCCTGAAAGTCGATGGTCGAGGTCAGGATGCGTCGGCCCGAGGCCACGTCGACCCCGTTCAGCAACATATGCGTGGCGTGCGTGCCCGCCTGCGCGCCGCCATGGTGCAAGGCCAGCAGTCCGGCGCGCGCCTTTTCCTCGGGCACCTGCCACGCGTTGATCCAGTGTTTTT
>CAYWND010000140.1:4698-7065 GCA_964459085.1 uncultured Oceanibium sp.
TTTTCGAACGTCAGCTCCAGCGCATCGTTGCGATTGGCAATTCCGTCCATCAGGCGCGGGACGTCCATTCTGCGCAAGGTGTCGGTGAAGAAGTAGCGATGGATCGACGCCCCCAGCAGGTCCGCGCTGGACGCCGCTGTCAATCCGTCTGGGTCCAATTGCACGCCGTGGTGGCGTTCGTTCTGCAGATAGGTCACGGCCCCGAAAGCGCCGCCGGAAACCCCGCTGATCGCAAAGATGTGCGGCGCCAGGTCCGGCGCGGTTTCCCGGAATGCGTCCAGAACCGTCAGGCTCCACGCGCCGGCGCGGCTGGCGCCGCCTTCGGCCGCCACGATCACCAGCGGCACGCGGGGCCGGTCCGCGCTGTTTTCCAGTTCCAGCCCCTCGAACCAGGTGTTCAGCGCGGCGGCAAGATCGGGGCGCTGGACCGGCCCGCCGGTGGTGCGGATCGAATAGGCCTGACAGGATTCGCCGTTCGGGCCGCAATTGGTGCGCACCCAACTGCCGGGTGGCAACAGGAACAACAACGCGAACAGGATCGTTCCCGCAAAGCGTCCGATCCGACGCACGACATTCGACGACGAGCCGTCGGGGGTACGCACTTCACAAATCCACAGTTCGCGGTCGGATTCGCCCCGGATCGCGCTGACTAGGGCTGCGAAGACACTGAGGATCCTTTCGGACACATCACGCAATATGGAAAGCACCAGAACCAGCGGGCCAATTGTGCAGGCAATGGCCAGGATCGCCATCGGTGGCGCCGAGGCCAGATCGCCTGCAACTTCGCGTTCCAGTTCTCGTGCGATGAACGCCAGCGTCGTGAAAACCGCAAACGATCCCGCCAACGACAGGCCAAGGATCCAGCGTATGTTCCGGGCCGTAAGATCCTGCCCGGTGAATTCGCGATAGCTGTCGATGGCATAGATCAGAAAGAACGCCAGAACCAAACCGGCGCAGACGGCGACGACGAAAATGGTTGTGGCGATCCCGGCAACTTCGCCCTGGAATGGCAGGAAGGCGGTCAGGATGCCCAGCAGCACCGACAAGCCCATGATGCCCGCGCCCATCGGCCAGGAAAACGGGGCGGCAAAGAATAGCGCTGTGCAGCGCAGTCGCCCGTATTTCCACTGCGAATAGTCGGCGAGCGTAACCGTGCTGCGTGCGGCCAGCCCCCGGCCGGTCAGATACGCGATAACAAACATCATCAGGAACCCGGCAACCAGGGTTTGCTGCGGCCCCATCAGCGTGGTTACCGCCGAGACCAGCACGATCATTCCTGCAGCAAACGGCGCGATCGAATAGGGTGTACGCACGCCATGTAGCCCGGTGCCTTGCCACCCGGACCGCAGCCAGCCGACCAGCCCGCGATTTCCTGCCTCGCGGTTGCGGCGCATCCGGATCCTGCGCGCTGTCTCGCGGTCCTTCATGGCGGACTGATAGCTTCGGATCTCGGGGGACGAGAATCGGCCGCCCTTGATCCCGATCTCGGTGCGCAGAATCGCCTGGGTCCAGAACCACACCGACATCGCCAGCGTCGCGGACATGATCAGAAAGATCAGCAGTTCGGACTTGTCGATGTCGCGAACGCGCTTCCACCCCGCATCATCGCGCAGGATGATCTCGGTCAGCATGTCCGGCGTCTGTTCGGGGATCCGGAAGATGACGAAGATCAGGACCGCATAGAATATGCCGATCGGTTCTTCCATCCAGCGCCGAATAACGCTCAGCAACAGGTTCAGCTCGCGCGTGACCCAACGTGTTACGTCGTTTGGCATGTCCGCCCCCGTTCGCGTATGCGCGCGAGGGTAACACAGTTTGCTGCCGCCAAATGAGATTTTCGTCACGTTGCCGGGGGGTTGCCCGCATCGCGCTTGGTCGGTGTCAGTTCAACAGGCCCGCATGGCGCAGGGCCGCATCCATCTGCGCGCGTGTCTCGTCCGCCACGGTGACCAGCGGCGACCGGACCTCGTCGCTGCACTTGCCCAACCGGCCCAGGGCGTATTTCACCGGGCAGGGGTTGGGCTCGACAAAGGCGGCGCGATGCAGCGGCATCAACCGGTCCTGATAGTCCAGCGCCAACGCATAGTCGCCCGCCAACATCGCCTCCTGGAACTGGGCGCACAGCCGCGGTGCCGCATTCGCGGTGACCGAGATGCAGCCCACGCCGCCATGGGCGTTGAACCCCAGCGCGGACCCGTCCTCGCCCGACAACTGGACAAAGTCCGGTCCGCAGGTCGCCCGCTGGTCCGAAACCCGGGTCACGTCGCCGGTCGCATCCTTGACACCTATGATCCGGGGCAGCTTGGCCAGCTCGCCCATCGTCTCGGGACTCATGTCGATGATCGACCGGCCCGGGATGTTGTAGAT
>CAYWND010000141.1:0-7048 GCA_964459085.1 uncultured Oceanibium sp.
GCGACGACATGCTCGGCGTGCTGCAGGCGTGCTGGTCGAACGGCGACTATCACTTTGCCCGGTGGGGACGACCGCTGGCGCCGGTGATCTTTGGGACGGATGATGCGACGCTGACACCGCTCAAGGACGCGATCCGGACCGTGGCCAGCCTGGCCGACCTGCCGCTGGCTGAGTCGGATCCTGAACTGGGGGCCAATTTCCTATTCTTCTTCTGTGCCGAGTGGTCCGAGATCCTGGCCGTGCCGAATCTGGATCGCCTGGTCCCGGATCTGGCCGCCCTGGTTGATCGGCTGGTTCAAGCCGGGGCAAATCAGTACCGCAGTTTCCGGTTCGATCAGGATGGCGCGATCAAGCTGTGCGTCGTGCTGCTGCGCATGGATGATGATCTGTCGAAGGTCAGTGCGCACACGTTGGCCACGGTGCAGACCGCGCAAAGCCTGCTGCTCTGGTCCGACCGCGCGTTCATGGACCGCAGTGCGATTGCGATGACCGGAGACGGCATCGCCATTGTCCGCCCGGACATCGCGGCGATTATTCGCGCGGGCTATGACAAGGTGCTGCCATCGGCAAGCACCGATGCATCTCATGCGCTGCGCCTGGCGGCGCGCGCCGGTCTGCTGCTGGGGGATGCGGATGGCGCATGAGTTCCCGATCCGCATCTATTACGAGGACACCGATCTTGCGGGCATCGTGTACTATGCCAACTATCTGAAGTTCATGGAACGCGCACGCTCGGAGGCTGTGCGCAGTGTCGAGATCGATCAGGGGCAGTTGCGCGACCAGCACGACCTTGTGTTTGCCGTGCGCCGCGCGGACGTCCAGTTTCATGCACCCGCGCGCCTGGATAACGTGGTCACGGTCCGGTCTGTCGTCACACGCCTGGGCGGCGCATCGCTGGAGATGCATCAGGCTGTCTGGCGGGGCGATACGCTGCTGACCGAAGGCGACATTCGCATCGCTGCGATGTCGTCGGCGGGCAAGCCGCTGCGCCTTCCGGCGGATATCCGCGAGAAACTTGCACGCCTGCCGCGGTCGTAACGGTATTTCTGGACTTGCTCTCGTATTTTCGACACAAAGCCGCGAAAAGACGCTAGAGTGCGGCCAAGCCGGCATGAAATGACCGGCGCAGGCGTTATTCTGAAGAGAGCAGACGCATGGAAACTGAGACCCTTGCTGCGGCAGGCGAAATTGATTTTTCGCTGCTGTCCCTGTTTTTAAGGGCCACGATTACGGTCAAGGTCGTCATGGTCGTGTTGATCGTGGCGTCGGTCTGGTCCTGGGCCATCATCATCCAGAAACACATCAATTTCCGCCGCGCCAAGTCGGTCGCGCAGGATTTTGAGGATGCGTTCTGGTCCGGCCAACCCTTGGATGAGGTCTACGAAGAGATGTCGGACGATCCGCGCGGCGGATCCGAAAAGATCTTTATTGCGGGCATGCGGGAATGGCGCAGGTCCCATCGCATGGATGGCGAGTTGATTGCAGGTGCGCAAAGCCGGATCGACCGGGCCATGAACATCGCGATTGCGCGTGAACAGGATGATGTGATGTCGGGGCTGGGTGTTCTGGCCACGATCGGCTCGATCTCGCCCTTTGTCGGGCTGTTCGGGACGGTCTGGGGCATCAAATACGCATTCGAGGAAATCGCGGCACAGCAATCGACGAACCTGGCCGTGGTGGCCCCTGGGATCGCCGAGGCGCTGCTGGCGACCGCATTGGGCCTGTTGGCCGCGATCCCGGCGGTGATTTTCTATAACAAGCTCAGCGGTGACGCGGATCGTCTGGCGGGGCGGTACGAGGCCTTTGCCGACGAGTTTTCGGTGATCCTGTCCAGGCAGCTTGAAAAGACGGAGGCCTAAGCGATGGCCGTCCATCTGACCGAACCGTCACGGGCCGGCGCACGGGGGACGCGGCGGCAACGGACCCGCCCGATGTCCGAAATCAACGTGACGCCGTTTGTCGATGTGATGCTGGTGCTGCTGGTGATCTTCATGGTCGCAGCGCCCTTGCTGACGGTTGGCGTCCCGATTGAACTGCCCGAGACAGCGGCGACCCCGCTGGAACAGGAGCAGGACGAACCGTTGACCATCGCGCTGACCGCAGACGGTCTGGTCGTCCTGCAAGAAACCGAGATCCCGCGCGAGCAGCTGATCCCGCTGCTGATGGCCGTCGTAGCCGAGCGCGACGATGACAAGGTGTTCCTGCGGGCGGATGGCAATATCGACTATGGATCGGTGATGGAGGTGATGGGCGCGTTGAACGCGGCGGGTTTCCGAAACATCGGTCTTGTCACGGATGGTGGCGGGCCGCTTTTGGACGAGGATGCCGGGTAGCGCCTGGAGATGAACATCGGATGGGGCATATCCGGCGGCCTGCACTTTCTGATGATTGTGCTGGTCGTCGCGGGCCTTCCCTGGGGTCGACCCGAGCGGGAGGAGGTGACACGCGTCACCGAAGTGACCCTGATCGACGCCAGCCAGTTTCTTGCCCCGCGCGAGGCTGCGCCCGAGATCGCGTCAGCGGCCGTGGATGCCTTCGCAGCCCCCACATTTGATCCGAATGTGGGCGAGACCCCCGACATCGATATCGCGCCGGTCGAGACCGAACAGGATTTTGTCGAAGATCCGTCAGCACAGGACCGCGCGGCGGATCTGTCGGCACTGCTCGAGGCGCTGGCCCAACCGGATGTCGCGGTCGAGGTCGACGCCCCAGACGAGGCGTCGGCAGATCCGGTGCAGGCATTGGCGATGCCCGATATGGGTGGGCTGGACCGCACGAACCAGGCCCCGCGCGCGCCCAGCCTGTCGCGCCCGCCCGCACCGGTTCAGGCGCCGCGGATTGCCGGTACTGACAGCCCCAAACCACCAAAACCACCCAAGCCCGAGGCCAGCGATCAGGACGCTGTGGCCGAAAACCAGGCTGAGGCGGAAGAGACCCGGCCAGACGAAGCCGAGCAGTCGGTTGAGGAGGAAAGCGCCTCGGCCATCTCGCCTGAAGAGGCCAGCGGCGAAGAGGATGGCCGCGCGCTCAAACGCGCCTCGGCCCCGCGTATCCGCACGCGCGAGGACGTCCAGAAATACGTCGACATCGTCGCCGCCGAAGAACAACGCCGCGCCGAGGCCGAGGATGCCGCCCGCGCGCAACGCGACGCCGAAGCCGCAGCAATAGCCGCCGCCACCGAGCAGGCCGCGCAAGAGGCGGCCGAGGCCGCGGCGCAGGTGGCCGAAGGGCCCGATCCGGATCAATCAGCGCAGCCGGGGCCACCGCTGACCCCTGGCGAGAAAGACGCACTGCGCCTGTCGATCCAGCGCTGCTGGTCGGTTCCCGCCGGTCTTCAGGGGGCCGAGGATCTGCGTGTTGTGCTGGCGGTCGAACTGGGCGTGGACGGTCGCATTGTCGGCCAGCCGAGATTGATCGAACCCGCGAACTCGGATCGACGGGAAGTTCGTGTCGCATTCGAGGCGGCGCGCCGCGCATTACTGCGCTGTCAGGGCGGCGGGTATGACTTGCCGCGCGAAAAATACGAACAATGGAAAAACCTAGAGGTAGGCTTCAACCCAGAAGGGATGCTTGAGAGATGGTAACACGAGCAGTCGCGATGTGGGCGCTGATCGCTCTGGCCCTTGCGGGCGGCGTGTCGGCGCAGGAAAGAACCGGTCCGCTGAGGATCGAAATCACCGAAGGCGTGATCGAACCGTTACCAACGGCGATCCCGGCCTTTGTCCCTGAAAACCCCGGCGCGCAGCAACTGGCGCAGGACATCACGCGTGTCGTTGTGGCCGATCTGGTCGGATCGGGCCTGTTCCGCGAGATCCCGCGCAGCGCGCATATTTCGCGGGTCACGGACTTTGCCGCACCGGTGAAGTATTCCGACTGGTCCGCGATCAATGCGCAGGCGCTGATCACAGGGGCCGCGTCCTCGACCTCGGACGGCAAGATCATCGTCAAGTTCCGACTACACGACGTTTTTGCCCAGGGCGAGTTGGGCCAGGGGCAGCAGTTGGTCGGCACGCCCAATGACTGGCGGCGAATGGCCCACAAGATCGCCGATCAGGTCTATTCGCGCCTGACGGGCGAGGCGGGGTATTTCGACAGCAAAATTGCCTTCGTGGCCGAGGATGGCCCCAAGAACGCGCGCAACCGGCGACTGGCCGTGATGGATCAGGACGGTGCCGATGTGCGGTTCCTGACCGAACCGGCGGATATCGTTCTGGCGCCCCGGTGGTCGCCGGACAACAGCTCGATCCTGTTCACGTCTTACGCGTCGGGCTCGCCCCAGGTGCTGCTGTTGAACACACAGAACCTGCAGACGACGCCGCTGGGTGTGGCCAATGGTGCGACATTTGCGCCGCGCTTTTCGCCCGATGGGGGGCGTGTTGTCCTCAGCCAGACCGAAGGATCGAACACCGACATCTACTCGATCAACCTGGCCAACGGACGACGGGCGCGCCTGACCAACTCGCCCGCGATCGACACGGCCCCCAGCTATTCGCCCGATGGCAGCCAGATCGTCTTTGAAAGTGATCGCGGTGGTACCCAACAGCTGTATGTCATGAGTGCGCGGGGCGGCAACGCCCAGCGCATCAGCTTTGGTGACGGCCGCTATGCAACGCCGGTCTGGTCGCCGCGCGGTGATCTGATCGCGTTCACCAAGATCCTGAACGGGCGTTTCCACATCGGTGTAATGCGCACGGACGGATCGGGCGAGCGCCTGCTGACCTCGAGCTTTCTGGAAGAGGGGCCAACGTGGTCGCCCAACGGCCGCGTAATCTCGTTCTTCCGCGAAAGCCGGGGCGAAACGGGGGGACCGTCGCTCTATTCCGTGGACGTCACCGGCCGGAACGAACGCCGGATCGCCACGCCCGGGTTCGCGTCGGCCCCGGATTGGTCGGCACTATTGCCATAGAGCATGCGGGGTCCCGGGCTTGATCCGGGACCTCTGCGCCGCGTGGACAGCGCGGGAAGAGGCCGGAAATCATCCGAAAGCCAAAGTGAATGGTCGCAGGCAGCGCCTTGTGATAAGAACACTCCAAAGCCCTGCAAACAGACGGCGCACAACCAGAGGTTAGAGACAGTCATGAAACGTACAGTATTGATGTTCTGTGCCGCGCTTGCGGTCACCGCCTGTTCCCGGGGCGAGGATTTCGCGGGCCTTGGCACTGGCGGCCCCACCGGCACCATCGACCCCTCGGCCGCCGAGGCGCTGGCGGCGCTGGACGGGCGCGGCATTCCGGTTGAAAGCCCGCGCTTCTTTTACGAGATCATTGGCGACCGGATCTTTTTTGCGGTTGATCAGAGCACCCTCTCGCCCGAGGCGCAGGGCACGCTGGATCTGCAGGCCGCATGGCTTGCCCAACGGTCCGGGCCGATCACGATCGAAGGTCACGCGGACGAACAGGGCACGACTGATTACAACATTGCTTTGTCGAACCGCCGCGCGGCGGCTGTGCGCGACTATCTGGTGACCAAGGGCATCCCGGACCAGCGGCTGTCGATCAACGGCTTTGGCAAGGCGCGTCCCGTCGCCGTGTGCTCGGACGAAAGCTGCTGGTCGCAAAACCGTCGTTCGGTCACCGTGTTCAGCGAGGTGCCGGGGGTCTGATCGACCCCTCGCCCCGTCTTTGTCTGGAGGTCTTTGCCATGATCCGTGTCCTGATCCTTGCTATCTCACTGTCTGCGGGACCTGTCTGGGCGCAGACGAATGGCCAGGGCACGCCCGCACCGACGGCGGATGACACGCAGACCTATGCCGACATTCGCGCGGATCTGCAGCTGCTGTCAGCCCAGATCGCAGGTCTGAGGAACGAGTTGCTGACCAAGACGCCGCAGGAAACGGGCGTGTTCAACGCCGAACCCGCATTGCAACGGCTGGACATGATGGAGGCCGAGTTGCGGCAGCTGACGCAGGATGTCGAACAACTCGGCTTTCGGATCGATCAGGTGGTCACGGACGGCACCAACCGGGTCGGTGATCTGGAGTTTCGGCTGCTGGAACTTGAAGGTGGCGACTATGCGGATCTGAAAGATCCGCTGCCTTTGGGAACAACCGATACGGCGGCAACCGATGCGACCGCCAGCGTCGATCCGGTAGCCACGCTGGGCACTGGTGCAGAACGTCCGTTGCTGAGACCGAGCGAGGGCGGGAGCGTCGCATCGCTCGACCCCTCGTTGAACACTGACGGGGGCGTGGCGGTAGCCCCAGTGCCCCAGCCCACGCCGCCGATTGCGAACGTGCAACCCGAGGCGGCGGATTTCGATGCCGCCTTGGCGCAGTATCGCGGTGGCGACTATGGCGGTGCGGCGCGTGCGTTCGAAGCGTTTCTGCAAACCTATCCGGCGGGGCCCCTTGCGGGCGAAGCGCTCTATTGGCGCGGCGAGGCCTTGTCGGCGTCGGGCGACTGGAAATCCGCCGCCCGCAGTTATCTGGAAAGTTTCAGCGGCGCGCCGCAGGGGCCCAAGGCGCCCGAGGCGCTTTATTCTTTGGGTGTCAGCCTAGGCAAGTTGGGACAACTGCGCGAGGCCTGCCTGACCCTGGGCGAGGTTCGCGCCCGGTTCCCGACCGCTGATCCGGATCTGTCCGCCCGTACCGCCAGCGAGATGACGCTGCTCAGCTGCTCTTGACCTGATCCGTGGACGCTTGGGACAGAGCGCTGGCCCAGATGCGTGCCATGGTGGCCGTCCGTGGGCCCGGGCCGATCGGCGCGGCGGTGTCCGGCGGCTCGGACTCAACGGCGTTGCTTGTTTTGTTGGCCGAGGTCTGCGGGCCGGACCTGCGGGTTGCGACCGTGGAC
Organism: uncultured Oceanibium sp.; assembly: GCA_964459085.1. Lineage (GTDB taxonomy): Bacteria > Pseudomonadota > Alphaproteobacteria > Rhodobacterales > Rhodobacteraceae > Halovulum. The sequence goes on from CAYWND010000141.1 coordinate 6,792, forward strand.
CATGGCTTGCGCGAGAGTAGCGCGTTCGAGGCTGACGGCGTGGCGAAACTCTGCGCGGAGATGCAGGTGCCACACGAGATCCTGACCTGGGGCGACTGGGACGGGCAGGGTAATCTGCAAGATGCCGCCCGACAGGCACGGCGGGCGCTGTTGATCGAATGGGCCGGGCGTCATGGCCTGTCGGCGATTGCCCTGGGCCATACGCAGGATGATCAGGCAGAAACGGTGCTTCTGAGATTGGCGCGAGGATCGGGGGT
>CAYWND010000142.1:0-7035 GCA_964459085.1 uncultured Oceanibium sp.
GATGATCGCCGCATGATCCACGCCAAGGGCTGCCAGCACCCGGGCGTGTCCGGCGACGCGCTGATCCTCGGGGCGGGATTTGAGCAGGCGTTTGACGCGCTTCATGGCCGAGATCCGCGGCTTTTCGGCGGTCAGATCGAAGTCCTCGTCATCAAAGGACAGTCGGGGCGCGTTGGTCAGCCGGAACGCAATCTCGAGTTCCAGGAAATGAAAGATCCGCCCGGCGGGATTGCCCAGATAGGGCGGATTGAGGAACGCAATCGCATCCAGTCCGCGCGCCTTCAGAACCGGCAGCGCGTGGTCGTGGACCCCGCGAAATCCGTCGTCAAAGCTGAGCGCCACCAGGTCTTGGGCATTGCGCCCCTGGCGCAGATGTGTTGCGTAGGTGCTGTTGGAGACCAGATTGAACCGCGCGGACACGTCATCCAGAAACTGCTCGAACTCGGCCACCGAGATGCGCGAGCATTTGCGGTCGAAGGCATCGACCGGGCCGGGCACGACGTTGTGCAGACAAATCAGATGCATAGTGCGTTCAATCCTGCCTGGCGTTGACGTATGTCTGTTTCGCCGCCGGGCACCCCTTCGGAGTGTGATATGACCAGCCTGCCGTCGAAACGCAAGATCGCACTGCTGGTCGAGGCGCCGGATGTCGAGGGCGGGATCCAGTCCGCGGCCCAGCGCCATGCGGCGCTGATGGCTGATGATGTCGAGATCATCCCGGTTGCATTCCAGAAAAGCCGACGCGAGCGGGATTGGGCCGGTATCACCGAACGGATCTCGAATTTCGGGCGTGACGCCTATCTGATCCGCGCCGCCGACCTGCGTGCCGATCACCGCTGGAGCGATACGTCGAGCATCGAAAACATCCGCCAGGACCTGCGGTTCCGATCCTATGCCGACCACCTGATCGAGATTGTCCGGGCCGAGGGGATTTCGGCCATCCATGCCTTTGGCGCGTTTCATCAGCGGGGCATGGTAGGGGCCTATGCGGCCTCGAAATGCGGGATCCCGTACATGCTTTCGTTGCGCGGCGTGGATCTGGAAACGCGGATGTTCGACGGCATGCTGGCACCGCTGGCGCAGTCGATCACGGCGGCGGCGGCGATTGTTTGCGTTAGCGAGGATTCGGCGTCGCTGGTGCGCGATGTGTTCAAACCGGCAAGCCCCGTACACGTCGTCCGCAACCATTTCGACCCGTCGGCGTTCAGCGAAGACACGGTCGATATCCCGCTATTGCGCGGCAACCAGATGCCGGTGATCGGCTGTTTCGGAAAGTTCCGCCGCGTCATGGGCCTGGATTTTCTGCTGGAGGCGTTCGAGGGCATCTGCGAGCGGCGCGAGGCCGTTCTGCTGCTGGGTGGGTCGATCCAGAAACGCGAGGTCGAGTACTATACCGGTTTGCTGGACCGAAATGGGGCCGCGGCCAGCATCCTGCGGGTTGGCAGCATCCCTCACGCCCAGATGATCAGTGCCCTGCGCCGCTGTTCGGTGGTGGTCTATCCGTCGATATCGGATGCCTCGCCCAACAAGATCCTGGAGGCGATGTATGCGGGCGTCCCGATTGTCAGCACCCGGGCGGGCGGTATCCCCGAGTTGGTTCGCGATGGCCAGGACGCGTTGCTGGTGGCGCCGCGATCCACAGCAGAGTTGCAGGCGGCAATCGAGCGGGTTCTGGACGATCCCGCGCTTGCCAAGTCGCTGACCGACAGCGCCCGCGCGCGGGTGACGGATACGTTTCGCATCGATCACGAGCAGGCGTTGTGGCGCGACGTCTACGGTGCCTTGTTGGACACGTGACGCGCGATGATCCGGGCCGTGGTTTGCGCCCCGGAAAGATCGATCGTCGCCTCTGACACCGGCTTGGCAAGTCGCGCCTCGATCGCGGCCACCAGCGCGTCGGGTTCCAGCATGCCAGGCCCCAGCACATCGACCAGCCCTTTGGCGGCCAGGGCCTGGGCGCGCATGTTCTGTTCGATGTTGGCCATGTAGGGATAGACCAGGGCGGGGGTGCGCGTGGCCAAAAGGTCCATCAGGGTGTTGTAGCCTGCCAGGCTGATCGACAGCGCAGCCCGGCAGAGATCATCGCGAAACGAACCCGAAAACCCGTGGATGGTCAGATTGTCCTGACTGTCCGCGATCCGGGCAAGCTCTCGCCGCAGATCTTCGGACGTGTAGGGCCCGGTCTGCACGCGCATTTCATAGTCCGGGAGCCTGTGGGCAATGCGCGCGCATGCAGGTGCAAGTTCCGGGCCCACCGCGCCGCCACCCACGCTGACAAGGATGCGCCGTTCGCGCGGGACGGGCGCGGGCGGCATGCCGGATCCGTCCACGACATATCCTGTGTAAAGCAGTTGGTCGCGGATCTGATCCACCGCCGCGAACGTGTCGTCCAGCGGGATCAGATCCGGGTCGGTGTGGACCAGCAGATGGTCGAAATGCTCGTTCAGGACCCGCACGATCTTGGCCTCGCGATGGGCCTGATCGGGCTTTTTGACCATGATATCCCGGTTCGAACAGTAGATCTTTACATCGCTGTTGCGCGCGCGCGCAGCGGCCATCATGTCCAGGATTTCGGTCTTGAGCTTGTAGCGGCCAAAGGGGAACAGTTCGACCACCACGGCCGCGAAGGGCCGTTCAAGGACGGGTTCCAGCGCGGCGGCCCGGCGCACCCACAACTCTTCGATCGTGTACTGGCCAGACGGGTCATAGAGACTTGAGTCATGCTCGCGCATCAGAAGCGGCGGCAGAAAGACGTGCGAGAATTCGGGGGCATCGATGGTGCGCCCGATATCCGGGCCACCCTGTACGAAAACAACATCGAAGTGGCGCATCAGCGCACGGCAGATCGCCAGGCTGCGGCTGATATGCCCGACCCCCAGGAGGTGCTGGCAATAAAACAGGACGGCGGGCCTGGTCATCGCCCTGCGCCCGGGTGTTTGACTGGCATGACCGCTACTCTTTTTCCGCGTCTGGCGTGTGGGCGGCCTGTTCCTGCGCGCGCCGTTCGCTGAGCCGGCTTTCATAGTATTCGGTCAGGTCCAGACCCTTTTCAGCCGCGTGTTCGCGGATCGAACGCAACGAGTCCGCGGCACCCACAAGGTGGCCGGCCACCGTCCGCAACAAATCGGTCGCGACCATGGCGTCGTTTTCGATCACGGCCATCAACTCTTCGGCGCCGATGCGAAGGAACAAGCAATCCTCGATCGCATTGAGATCCATCGGGCGATCCTGGCCCAGGATCACGGCCAGATCGCCGATCAGCCGCCCCGGGCGGATCTCGGTCACCAGAACCTTGCCGTCATCGTCGGGCCAGTAGAGACCGGCCAGGCCCTTGACGCACAGGTAGGCGGCGTCGGCCTTGGCGCCGGCCTTGAAGATCGGAGCGCCCGCACTGACCTTGTACCACTGGGCACTAAAGGCCAGCAGCCGTTGCTGTTTCGGATTCAGCCTGCTGAACAGATCGGCCTGGGCAACCACCTTCAGCTTTCTGTTCAGATCCTGCCGGGCGCCGTCATCTTCGGGTTCATCTTGGGCGGCCTTTCCGTCGATCCGACCATCGACAATCTCGACATACAAGTCGTAGCTGTCGGGATTGTTGAACCGATCCTCGATGAAGATCTTGGTTGTCTCGGGCATCAGTTCGCTGATCCGCGACCGCATGGCCACGCGCGCCTGGGCGTCGTGACTGCTGAGCGCGTTTGCCAGGATCAGGATGTCGGGTTTCTTGATGCTTGCCCGGCTGAACGCGATCCGCTCGCGGAAGATGGCGGGCAGGTTTTCGCCGCCCTGATCGGTCTCGAGATCGAAAATCGACTGCGCAGCCAGGCGCCTGAGGCCGTTTTCCTCGATCACCTGGACGATCAGATCCTCGACGTCCTTTTCGCGGGACCCGGCGATGCTGGACACCCGGCCGAAGATCGCGTTCCCAAGCAACGTCATCACCGGCACATAACGTTCGGGGTCCAGCCGTTCGAACATGCCCCGCAACTCTTGCAGCATCTCGGGCGCGTTGGTTTTTCTGATCCGCAGGACCTTTTCCTTGAGCTCGTCGGTAAAGGCCGGGCCCATCTGTTCGGCAGAGAACGCGAACGGCACCGTCACCATCAACGCAAAGTCTTCTGGCGGCAGTCCCTCGTCCCCGACCTCGCGGCGCCGCGCTGCGATGTCGCCAAGCTGGTGGTACAGATCCTCGCTGAGGTTCAGGCGCCGGAACAGCGGGTGTTCGGTCCCGTCCGAGCCGAACGTTGCCGTCAGCCCCTCGATCATTCCGGCCGACATCTGGGCCAGTTCCTCCATCAGGCCCTGTTCGCGCAGGATGTTCAGGAACCCCTCCTCGCGCGAGAGGGTGACCTGCGTGATCATATGGGTCGGCATCGCATAGAGCAGGTTGCTGCCAAGCGGCGAGACGGGGTTGAACTTGTCAGGGTGAAAGCGGTGGATGACGTCATCCAGCCCGGCCTCGGCCAGCCGCTTTTCAATCTCGGGCCGCAGCTTGACGATCGCGTCTGCAAGCGCGCCCTGGGTTTCGGGGTTGTGGCGCGAACGCAGGGCGCGCCGCACCATGAAATCGTCGGTTCCCATCGCCTGAACAAGCTGGAACCACCATTCGCTGATATCATCGTCGGTCGTGAAGCCCGCGATTTTGGGGTCGACCCATTCCAGCGTGAAGGGATCGGCGCTGTTGCCCGTACGCGACGCCTCGTCCCGCCACTTCTCGACCTCGGGCTCAACCTCCGAGCCGATCATCGGCTCTTGCCGGAACGGCATCATCAGGTTGTCGCGCAGCGATCCACGGAAGATGTGCGGGTTTGAATGGGCATAGCCGATGCGGTTGCCCAGCACGTCCTGGTGCAATTCGCTAAGCGGCATGCCGGACACGGTGACGGATCCCCGGTGCGGCATGACCTCGCGGGTCAGAAGGTCGGCAAAGGCAAGGGCGCTGGTCTGATTGTTGGTCTTGATCGCGACCCGCGCGCCGCCGGGAATGGTCAGCGAGATGTCTTCGAGCACCGAGTTTCCGTCCTCGTCCACGACGGTGACGTTGCGGATCTCGATATCGCCGTTCAGCCTGGGGATCTCTTGCGCGTCGCCTTCGAACAGGGCGTCGTCGACAATGGTTTTGGGTGCAAATTTTTCCAGCACGACCTGCCAGCGGACGGCCATGTCCTGGGTTTGGTTGTAGAAGGCAAGAAGTTCCTTCCAGGGCGAGGCGATGTCCTTGTAGGCGGCGAGTGCGGCGACCAGCGCACCGACGGTGATCTGTCCGTTGATGGCCAGGATCCCGCCGACCGAGTAGAAGAAGAACGGCGTCAGCTGGTTGATGAAGTTGTTGAGAAACTTCATGAAATACTTTTTGCGGAAGATCTCGAACCGGATGCCGAACAGCACGCTCAGGCGATACGAGAACGCCGACATCTGGTAGCGCAGGCCGCCATTGGTCCTAAGGTCGCTGACGCCGGCCGCGGTCTCGCCAATGTCCGTGGCCAGCTTGCGCACCTCTTGGATCCGCTCGCGGTTCAACAGGTTGATCTGGCGCTGCAGCATCGGGATCAGCCACGCCTGCAACGGGATCAGCGCGATCGAGGCCAGGCCGAACCAGAAGCTCTGGGCGAACAGGAACACCAGGATCGTCAGCATCTGGCCCGCCTGCATCACAGGGGCCGAGATCAGATCGCCCATCAGACCGCCCATCGGTTCGGCCTCGGACGTGACCATCGAGACCAGTTCGCCCTGGCTGGTCTTGCGGAAATAGGGTCGCGGGTAGCGCAGGACGCGGGTCAGCAACTGAAAGCGGAACCGCCGCAGCATCCGTTCGGCCAGCACCCCTTTCATGGTGTTGAGGCGCATCTTCATGATGCCGTTTGCCAGAACGGCTGCGAGGAACCCGAAACACAGCAACATCAGGAACTGTGTCTGGCTGAGCATGACGCCCAAGACCGGCACATCCTCGCCCGTGCCCCCGATCGCGTCATTGATGATCCGCTTGGGCAGTTCGAGCGAGAGATAGAGGATCGGGAAGGTCGCAAGCGTAAAGATCAACAGTTTGATCTGCTGCCTGCTGGAATGCTTCCAGATATAGCGGAAAAGGTTCTTTTCCATGGTCCTAGCCCCGTTCCAGGCCCCCAGAGGGACGCGCGTTGATCACAGTTAATGCATCATGGGCGCCGGAACCACCGGTTTGACAAACTAATTCGTTCTTGCTGCTTGAGTGTTTCCCAATCGGGCGCAACCAACCCTGCAACAGACCACAGCCGTCGTAGGCCGGCGTTGTCGGGCGTCCGCCTTTCAATACACCCGAATGACGCCCCCTAGACGTCGAGCGCGTTGCGGTGTTCCCAGGTCGAGAAATGGGCCGTGTAGTCCAGCCACTCGGCGTTCTTGAGCTTGAGGAAGGCGGCTGAAAACTCTTGGCCCAGGGCTGCCTTCAGCGATGTGTCCTGGTCAAAGGCGCGCAGTGCGTCGAGCAGGTTCAATGGCAGCTTGGGCGCATCCGCCATCTTGTGGCCTTCGGCATACATGTCCAGATCCGAGCGCGCCCCGGGATCGGCCTGGGTTTCCAGGCCATCCAGGCCGGCCGCAATGATCACCGCTTGCAGCAGATAGGGGTTTGCCGCGCCATCCGGCAATCGCAATTCGAACCGTCCCGCATCCGGCACGCGGACCATGTGAGTGCGGTTGTTGCCGCTCCAGGTGACCGTATTGGGTGCCCAACTTGCCCCCGAGGTTGTCCGGGGCGCATTGATCCGCTTGTAGCTGTTGACGGTGGGATTGGTCAGCGCGGTCATGGCTTGGGCGTGCTGTATGATCCCGCCCAGAAAGTGCCGTCCCTGATCGCTGAGGCCCAATTCGGCGGTTTGACTGCTGGGATCCGGGGTTGTGGCAAAAACGTTGTTCTGGTTCGCGTCCCAGACCGAGATGTGACTGTGGCAGCCGTTGCCGGTCAGGTTGGCGACCGGTTTGGGCATGAAGGTCGCCCGCAGGCCATGCTTTTCGGCCACGGATTTGACCATGAACTTGAAGAAGGAGTGTTTGTCG
>CAYWND010000143.1:0-6953 GCA_964459085.1 uncultured Oceanibium sp.
GGACGAGGCGCAGAATGCCACGACCATGCAGATGAAGATGTTCCTGACCCGCCTTGGCGAGGGCTCGCGCATGGCAATCACCGGCGACCGCACCCAGATCGATCTGCCGCGCGGCCAGCAGTCCGGCCTGCTCGAGGCCGAGCGCATTCTGGAAGGTGTCGACGGCATCGCCTTCTCGCGGTTTGCCGCAGTCGATGTGGTCCGGCACCCACTGGTGGCCCGCATCATCGACGCCTACGAGGCCTCTGCTCCTGCGGATGACTAGCATCGTAGATCTGGTGGTCGAAGATCCCCGCTGGGGTGACCTGCCACTGGAAATCCTGAGTGACACCGCAGCCAATGCCGCGCTGACGGCGGCGGGCATAGCGACTCGGGACGTCGAGATTTCTCTGTTGGCTTGCGATGATGCCCGCATCGCCTCGCTCAATAGCGCGTTTCGCGGCAAATCATCCGCCACCAACGTCCTATCCTGGCCCGCCCTTGACCTGTTTCCCCGTCAGCCGGGCAGCGCCCCGTCGACCGAAATTCCCCCGGACCCGACCGGGCACGTGCCCCTTGGCGACGTTGCGATCGCCTACGACACCGTGATGGCCGAGGCGCAAGCCGGCAACATCCCGCCCGATCATCACGTTGTTCACCTTATTTTGCATGCTTGTCTGCATCTTCTGGGATACGATCACGTACTTGATGAGGATGCGGACATCATGGAACGGCTCGAGGTTCAGGCCCTTGCCACAATGGGTATCCCATCCCCATATTAGGACGATCGGTGCAACTGGGCGCCGGTGATATGGAAAGGAGCCATGGGCGACACGACCGACGGATCCTCTAGGGCAGCGCAAGGCGCGCAGTCTGTGACAGGGGACGAAGGGGCCAAGCCCCTCAGTATATTCAACCGCCTGTTCGGTAAGGACACCGGGCAGGATCAGCCAACGGTTCCGTTTGGCACACCCGAGGATATGGCCGCCGCCTCGCGCGAGGCGCAGGCGATGATCCTCAACGTGCGCAGGATGCGGGATATTCGCATTCGCGACGTCGCGGTGCCGCGGGCCGATATCACTGCACTTGCCGACACAGCCGAATTGGACGAGGTGGTGCAGGTCTTCCGTGACAGCGGATACACCCGCCTGCCGGTCTATTCCGAAACGCTGGATACGCCGCTGGGCTTTGTTCACCTCAAGGACGTCGCCCTGGGCCACGGGTTCAATTGCGACGAGGACAGCTTTGATCTGCCCGGCATCCTGCGGCCGCTGCTATTTGCCCCGCCGTCGATGTCGATGGGCGTGCTGCTGCAAAAGATGCAATCCGACCGCATCCACATGGCGCTGGTGATCGACGAATACGGCGGTGTCGACGGTTTGGTCACGATCGAAGATCTGGTCGAGCAGATCGTGGGCGAGATTGCAGATGAACACGATGTCGAGGAAGACGACCTCTGGATCGAAGAGAAAAAGGGCGTCTATCTGTGTCAGGCCCGCGCGCCGCTGGACGAGTTTGAACAGGCCGCAGGCGTGGACCTGCTGCCCGATGATCTGGACGAGGATGTGGAAACGCTCGGCGGTCTGGTCTTCATGCTTGCCGGTCGCGTGCCCCTGCGGGGCGAGGTTGTCCCGGACGACTTCGGCAACGAGTTCGAGGTGGTCGAGGCCGACCCCCGCCGCCTGAAACGCCTGCGCGTCAGGCTGGCCGGAAGCACCGCGCTCGACAAGGCGGCCGAATAGGCCTTGCTGGGCGGGGCCGAAACCGCCGCCGCCTGGTCGGGCCGGATCGCACGGCTGCCGCTGCTATTGCGCGTCGCGGCGGCCATCGTTGCCGGGGCCGTACTGGCCCTGGGCCACGCCCCCTATCACTTGCCGCTGTTGTCGCTTGCAGGCGCGCCGGTACTGGCCTGGCTGATCCACGGCGCCCGCAGCCCTGCCATTGGGGCACTGATCGCCTGGACTGCCGGTATCGGCTACTTCGGTCTCAGCCTGACCTGGATCGTCGAGCCTTTCCAGGTTGACGCCGCGCGCCACGGATGGATGGCCCCCTTTGCGCTGGGCTTTCTGGCCGCCGGACTGGCGCTGTTCTGGGCCGGTGCGGGCTGGGGCGCAGCCCGGATCAGGGGTGGCATCGGCACCCGCGTCCTGGTGCTGGCCGCAGGGCTGGCGATCTTTGAATATCTGCGCTCGACTATCCTGACCGGGTTCCCATGGGCGCTCTACGCCTACGGCTGGGTCGACACACCGGTCGCCCATGTCGCCGCACTCGTCGGCCCGCATGCCACCGGTGCGCTCCTCTTGCTGGCCGGCTTGGCGATTGCCCCGCTTAGGGTTGTACCTGTACTGGCCGCTGCCGCCGGTCTGGCCGGGGCGTGGACCTGGGGCGAGATGCGGCTGGCCCGGACCGACCCTGTCGAGACCGGGCTGACCGTCCGCCTGGTTCAGCCCAACGCGGAACAGCACCTCAAGTGGCGGGCCGACAGGATGCAGGAATTCTATGACCGCCAGATCTCGGCCACCAGCGCCCTGCCCGCGCAGGGGCAGCCCCGCCCGGATGTCGTGATCTGGCCGGAAACCGCGGTGCCATTCCTGCTGGGCCAGCGACCCGATCTCTTGGCAGGCATATCCCGCGCCAGCGGTGGAGCCCCGGTTATCCTGGGCCTGCGTCGGCAGGGCGAGGCGATCGGATGGCGCAACACCCTTGCCACCATCGGGCCCGGGGGGCGCATTACAGCCGCCTACGACAAACACCACCTGGTGCCGTTCGGGGAATATATGCCGCTCTCAGGTCTGATGGTCCGGCTGGGGCTGGAGGGCATCGCATCGGGGTTCGTCGGTGGGTTCCAATCGGGGCCGGGCCCGGCGCGGTTGACTGTAGAGGGCCTGCCGCCGTTTCAGCCGCTGATCTGCTACGAGGCGATTTTCCCGCACGAAGTGCTACGCGGCCCTGCGCGGCCCGGCTGGCTTGTACAGATCACCAATGACGCCTGGTTCGGCACCCGCAGCGGGCCGTTTCAGCACATCGCCCAGGCGCAGTTTCGCGCCATCGAACAGGGGTTGCCTCTGGCGCGGTCGGCCAACACGGGCATTTCGGCGATGATCGATCCACTTGGTCGTGTAATGGCGGCCCTTCCACTGGGGATCGCTGGCCATATTGATGCCCCGTTGGCAGCACCGCTGCCGCCAACGCCCTACGCGCGCTATGGCGAGGCCGGATTTCTGATCCTGCTTTGCGCTCTTGCGGCCTTTGTCGCGGCTGGCGTCCGGCAGCAAGGCACGTGATTGCGTCGCAGCGGTCACTCTGCTAGGCGGTCGCGCAGGCAACGATCTGAACCCAGGAAAGATGGAGTTGGCAATGCCAGCGCCCAAGCGCAGCGACGGTGCCCCATGGCGCAACTTCTACGGGCGGCGGCATGGCAAGAAACTGCGCCCGGGCCAGGAACGCCACATGGCGCAAACCTTGCCCGAGGTGGCGATCCCGGGCGTATCTTGGGACGAAAATCCAGACCGGACCGCGCTGGATCTGGTCGCGCTTGCAAAAGGGCGGCAGCAGGTCTGGCTCGAGATCGGATTTGGCAGTGGCGAACATCTGGCCGAGATCGCCCGGCAGCATCCGGACACGCTGATGTTGGGGTGCGAGCCCTTTGTGAACGGCGTCGCGGCCCTTGTCCCGCGGATTGCCGAGCTTGGGCTGGACAATGTCCGGGTTCATCCGGGTGACGCGCGCGATCTGCTGGATGTCATCCCGGATGGCGCTCTGGACCGATGCTACCTGCTCTACCCTGATCCGTGGCCGAAAAAGCGGCATCACCGGCGGCGCTTTGTCAGCCGCGACAATCTGGATGCACTGGCACGGGTCCTGAAACCTGGGGCCGAGTTACGGATCGCCACGGACATTCAGGATTATGTCCGGCACACGCTGGTCCATGTCGCCCGCCACGACGGATTTGTCTGGTGCGCAAACGGCCCCTCGGACTGGCGGGATCCCTGGCCCGGATGGTCCCGGACCCGGTACGAGGCCAAGGCGATCCGAGAGGGTCGGAAACCCCACTACCTAAGGCTTCTGCACGGCTGAACGCCGGGCCTGGGCAAGACGCGAGGCAGCCCCGCAAATGGGCGGTCGGGCACCCCCAGCCTAAGACTGCGCCAGCAAATTCAACAGACCCGGGTCCTCGTCATTTCGCGCCCCGTGCAGCCGACCGATAATCGCAGGCGGTCATTGGGCAAGCCGGGCGAACTTTCTGTCCCGATCACGGCGGCGACCAGCCCACCTTGCCAGAACGGAAGCTCGCGCAAACGGCGGTGGGTGCAGCCCCGACAACCGGACGATCAGCGGTGCTGACCAGGCGTCTCGCCTGCCTGACCGGACCTGCTGATCACCTGGCAAAGGGAGAACCACCTCCATTTGGCGTGCCGCGTTGGTCTCAGAGGGGCCAAAGCTGGAAATACAGCGGCCAGAGAAAACGACGCGTCAAGGTTAGAACGTGGACCAGTCCTCGTCCGCCGTCGGAGCGAAGCCTTGGTCGGGCTCCGGCGCCAAATCCGGGGCCGCCGGCTCCTCGTCGGCGTCAAAGAAAGCCTTCATCTCGTCCGCATCGCCGCCCATGTCTGTCGTGGCGCCATCCCCGCCTGCGACTGGCGCCGGTGCCTGGGTCGGCGCCTCGGCCCCTGTTCCGTGCGGCGCTGGCTCGGGCGACTTGATCGACGCGGTACCAGACATACCTGACCCGATCTGGAACATGTCCAGCGCGGATTTCAGCGTTCGGGCCTGCGAGGCCAGTTCGTCCGAATTCCCCCGGCTCAGGTCGGCCAACTGCACATTCTGCTGCGTGTTGCCATCCATCTGAGCCACGACCGTGGTAATCTCCGAGATGCCGGAATACTGTTCGCGCATCGCCTCCGAGATGCGGCCGATCGTGTCGGTTACGACCGAGATCGACTTGTCCACTTCTTCCAGCACTTCGCCGGCGCGGTTGACCTCGGACACGCCGGTTTCCACCTGAGACCGGCTCTTCTGGACAATCGTGAAGATGTTCTTGGCCGCTTCCGAGGTCTTGCGCGCAAGTTCCCGCACCTCTTCAGCCACAACCGAGAACCCGCGCCCTGCCTCGCCCGCGCGCGCGGCCTCAACCGCGGCATTCAACGCCAGCAAGTTGGTCTGCGCCGCGATCGTGTCGATAATGGCGATGGTCTCGCCAATCTGATGCGACCCAGCTTCGATCTCGCCCATTGCCGCGACCGCCGTGGTGACCACCTTCTTGCCGCTTTCCGCATGACCCTGAGCCTGACGCGCCAGTTCCGAGGCCTGTTGGGCATTGTCGGTGTTGGCCTTCACGTTGGCGGTCATCTGCTCCATGGTGGCCGACGTCTCTTCCAACGAGGCCGACTGGCTTTCGGTTCGCTCGGCCAGCCCCTTGGAACCCTCGCTCAGCTGGTCGGACGCGACCATCACAAGATCGGCGGACTGCGCAATCTGGCTGACAAGCTCGCGGAACGTGGTCACGGTCCGATTGATCGCATCCTGCATTTCCTGCATGGATCCCTGATAGTCACCCGACATCTCGGCCGTCAGATCGCCATCGGACAGGGCGCGCATAACCTCCAGCAACTCATCGATGCCAACTTCCAGGCCCTGAAGCAGTTCATTCAGATCATCGGCCATCTCGGACAGGACTTCATCGTCGAACGCGGCCGATATCCGCTGGCTGTAGTCCCCGGAACGGGCCGCCGAGACGACCTGACCAAAGTTTTCGCGCAAGGTGCCCATCATCGCGTCCCGCGCCGCGGCGGCCCGGGCCTCGTTCTCGGCCTTCTCGCCCTCCAGGGTTTTTGCATGGGCACTGGCCTTGCGCAGCTCTTCGACACTGCGCGCCATGTCACCAACATCATCCTGCCGATCCACATGCGGGACGTCTCGATCCAGCTCACCGTCCGCGATGACTTGCAGACTGCCACTAAGCTCCTGCAGCGGTTTCGTCATGGACCGCGCCAGCAGAAAACTCAGTCCCGCAGCAACCGCAATCATGAACGCCCCGGTCGCCAGGATCATGATCCTCATGTCGCGTTCGAACGCCAGCGCGTCACTGACCGACCGCTCGACCACCAGGGCAAAGGGTGTGCCCAGAAAGTCAATTTCGTTGAACGCCAAAAACGCCTGATCCCCCATGATCCCGGCGTGTTCAACAACCTGAACACCAGCACCTTCGGCCCCTTTGGCAGCAAAATACGCGTCCAACGTGATCCCGCTCTGCAAGATGTCCAGCACCTCGGTCTCGGGGATATCGGTACGCGCAAGCCCGTCAAGCCCGACGAGATACGGCCTGCTCGCACCCGGCTCACCGGCGTCGGGTGCACGCAAACCCAGCCGGGACGGCGCAATCTGAATGGCGACCACGCCAGCGACCTCGGTCTTTCCGCTGAAAGGGTCCACGCGCTCGACCTTCATGGCCACGAACGCTTCGGGATTCCCGGCGCTGGGCGCATAGGGCGCAAAGTCCTCGAAAACCAAGATCCCCGCATCTGCGTTCACGGCCTTTGAATAGGCCCGGGCCAGTCCGCTGTCGGCATAGGGACCTGTGACTAGGTTGGTGCCAAAGTCGTCTTCTTTCACGACCGTATACACAATCTCCCCCTCGGGGCTGATCAGGAAGATGTCGTAGTACCCGCGCCCTTCCAGCACCCTGTTATACTGGGGATGATACCGTTCGTGGGTCCGCGAATAGGCGTTGTTGTCGTCCATCTTCAACAACAGCTGGCGTTGCCCCTGGGGGTTTGGGTTGTTCGAGATGAACGCATCGCGTACCGGCGTAGCCCCGCCTGACCCCCGCACCGTGGACAAAGACGACGAGAACGCGCTGATACGTCCGCTCTCACCCGCTTCGCTGGCCAGGGCGGTCAGATCGACAGTCAGGTCACCTGCAAACCGCTCGAGCGTACGTTGATACGACCCCAGCGAACTGGACAGATATCGCC
>CAYWND010000144.1:0-6928 GCA_964459085.1 uncultured Oceanibium sp.
CGTGCCTTCTTTCGCGCGCTGGTAGAGGCGCATGACGCCGGTGGTGGTCTCTTCCGAGACGCCCTTGATGGCGTGGCGCTGCTTGACGAACCAGCCCGGGCTGGCGGCCATGCGCTTGCGGATCTGGGCAAACAGCGCCTCTTCCTCTTCCGAGGTCGGCACTGCGATCAGATCTTCCTCGCCCTCTTCGACGCGGGCGCCCATCAGGATATAGAGCGTGGCGTCGCCACCATCGTCCAGGATCATGTTGGCGGTGCCTTCGTCGAAATCGACGATCTTGTCGGCGTAGTCCCAGTATTCGGGCAGCGTTTCGCCCTTGATGGCAAAGACCGGGGTTCCGCCGTCGGCAATGGCCGCAGCGGCGTGATCCTGGGTCGAGAAGATGTTGCACGATGCCCAACGCACCGACGCGCCAAGTGCGACCAGCGTTTCGATCAGCACGGCAGTCTGGATCGTCATGTGCAGGCTGCCTGCGATCCGCGCGCCCGCCAGGGGCTTGGCATCGCCGAACTCTTCACGCAGGGCCATCAGGCCCGGCATCTCGGTTTCGGCGATGGCGATTTCCTTGCGGCCGAAATCGGCCAGTCCGATATCCTTGACGATATAATCGGTGGGCATGTGGGGCGGATCCTTCGCTAACGTCGTGGGGTCATCTGAAATAGTCCGCCGTCCCTTATCATCGTGATAATCGACCGACAACTCCCCGCTGGTCAGCTCTCGACCCCCATCATCGACATCAGCGGTGCCAGTTCGTGCCACTGTTGCCCGGATGCAAGGATGCAGCTGGTCCCGTTCGCGTCCGTAAGCAGCAGCGTCCAGGTCGCGCCTTCGTCGGCGGTCCAGACCTCGAGCAGCTTGGTCGCCCCGGCGAGGCCGCCCGCGACCATGCTTTCCCCGTGCTGTTTCCCCAGAACGTCGACGATCTGATCCCGAGGTCCGCATTTGACCTGAGCCTGAGCGGGAAGGGCGGCCGCAAGACCGCCCAGCGCGGCAGCGGTGAGTATCAGGTGCTTGAACATGGTGCGTCCTTTCCGATCGATCGTCGGTTCACACCTAAGGTATGATGGCTGACAGCGGGGTGCCATGCACGCTTTCTCACGGTTGGAACAGGTTTGTTACGGGTTTGGGACCGATGGGTAGGGCGTGGCGGGGTTCCCACTTGCCCGCTGGTGCTGGCGGCTGACATAACCGCAGCGCAACGAATCCCCGGAGACAGGACCTATGGCCAAGGACAGGGCGTGGCAGAGAATGTTGTCAGGCAGGCGGCTGGACCTGCTGGACCCGTCGCCCCTAGATATCGAGATCGAGGATATCGCCCATGGTCTGGCCTTTGTGGCGCGCTGGAACGGGCAGACCCGGGGCGAGTGGCCATATTCGGTCGCGGAACACTCGCTGTTGGTCGAGCGGTTGATGGGAACCGTCGCCCCCAAGGCGCCACCCAAGTGGCGGATGGCGGCCCTGCTGCATGATGCGCCGGAATACGTGATCGGTGACATGATCTCGCCCGTGAAGGCGGCGGTGGGCCCCGCTTACAAGGCGATGGACGAGCGGCTGACAGCGGCGGTGCATTTGCGGTTCGGATTGCCTGCCGCGCTGCCGGACACCGTTAAGCGACAGATCAAACGCGCGGACCGGATCAGCGCCTGGGCCGAAGCGATCCAGATTGCAGGCTTTACCGAGGCCGAGGCGAACCGCCTGTTCACCCGGCCCCGCGTTGCCAATCTGCCAGAGCTGACGCTGAACCCTCGGCCCCCTGCGGAGGTCAAGGCGGCCTATCTGACGCGGCACGCGGAACTGCGCGCCGCGATGGGGGCCTAGCGTCCGCGCCGATCTGGGCCTATATGACGCGCAACAGTGATTGCGGAGAACGACACCATGCTGGAACTGGGACAAGGCCCGGACACGGAAACAGCCGACCTGATCAAGGACAGCACCGAAGCCACGTTCGTCCAGGACGTGCTGGAGGCGTCGCAGCAGGTTCCGGTCATCGTCGATTTCTGGGCCCCATGGTGCGGACCCTGTAAAAGCCTGACGCCCATGTTGGAAGAGGCGGTGGTTGCCGCGCGTGGCAAGGTTCGGCTGGTCAAAGTCAATGTCGATGAAAACCAGATGATCGCCCAGCAGATGCGCGTGCAGTCCATTCCGGCGGTGTTCGCCTTTATCGGCGGCCAACCGGTTGATGGCTTTATGGGCGCGCAGCAGCCCGCACAGATCAAGGCGTTCATCGACAAACTGATTGCGGCCAGCCCGGCCGGCGACGGCGGCCTGGGCGAGGCACTGGACGCGGCCGACGAGATGCTGGAAGACGGCGCGGTCACGGATGCCGCACAGACCTATGCCGCCATTCTGGGCGAAGACCCCGAGAACCTGCGCGCGCTGGCGGGTCTGGCAAAGGCACATATCGCGCTTGGCGATACCGAACAGGCGCGTGCCCTGATGGACAACCTGGCCGACGACAAAAAGTCCGATCCGCTGATCGCCGCGGTCTATGCGCAACTGGATCTGGCGGCGGCCGCCGAAGATGCGGGCGAGATCGGCGCAGCACTTGCGAAAGTCGAGGCCGAGCCGGACAATCTGCAGGCGCTGCTGGATCTGGGGATCGCCCAGATCGCCGCCAACCGCCACGAAGAGGCCGTGGACACCCTGCTGGCGCTGTTTGCCAAGGATGCCGAGTGGAACGAAGGGGCCGCGCGCGCGCAGTTGTTCAAGCTGTTTGATATGCTGGGACCCAAGGATCCGATCGCCCAGAAAGGACGTCGGCGCTTGTCATCCATGATTTTCGCCTAGCTTGTAGGCGGTAGACAGCGCCAGACAGGGATTGAATGACACAGCATTTCGCATTGGCCGACTTGCCGGGAACCATCCCCGTCTTTCCCTTGCCCGGCGCGCTGCTACTGCCCCGCGCCCGCCTGCCCCTAAACATTTTCGAGCCGCGCTATCTGGCGATGCTGGACGACACGCTGCGGTCGGATGATCGTTTGATCGGGATGATCCAACCCCAGGTGGTGCCCGAAGGACGCGAGAACAGCCAGTTGCACAAGATCGGGTGTGCGGGGCGCCTGACGTCGTTTCAGGAAACCGATGACGGACGCTACATGATCACGCTGACGGGGGTCAGCCGGTTTCGGATCGCACAAGAGGTCGAGGGGTTCAGCCCCTATCGCCGCGCGGATGTGGAATGGGCCAGTTTCGAACGGGATCTGGGCCGCCGTGAAGTTGATGACGAATTCGACCGCCCAGCGTTCCTGACGGTTCTGAAGCGGTATTTCGAGGCGGCCCAGCTGGCATCCGACTGGGACAGCCTGAAAGAGGCGGACGAAGAATTGCTGGTCAACTCGTTGTCGATGCTGTGCCCGTTCGACCCCGAGGAAAAGCAGGCGCTGCTGGAGGCCCCGACCCTGGGCAACCGGCGCGAGACATTGGTCACGTTGATGGAATTCGCCCTGCGGGGCGGCAGTGAAGACGGGTCGCTGCAATGACCGATGCCCCCTCGGACGGTGTGGACCGCAAGGTTCTGGAAGTGATCGTCTGCCCGGTGACGCGCGGCAGGCTGGACTATGACCCCAAGGCGCAGGAATTGATCTCGCGCGGGGCGGGGCTGGCCTATCCGATCCGCAATGGCATTCCGGTGATGCTGGTCGACGAGGCGCGCCGGATCGAGGACTGAAAGTCCATTCGTCCGGTCACAGCGGCAAACCGCGCAACAAGCGGGGCAGATCCCCGGTCAGGCCCGCGGCCTCGCGCATCATGCCGCGACGGATGGACGGCATGCCCTCGACCATACCCAGGCCCAGGGTGCGTGCCGCCGCAAGGATCGGGTTGCGGTTAGAAAAGATCCGGTTAATGCCGTCGGTCGCAACCGCAAGGGCCGCGATGTCGAACCGGCGCCATCTGGCATAGCGGTCCAGCACATCTGCCGCACCGATATCCGCGCCTCGGCGGATTGCATCGGCCGCGACGTCGGCCAGGGCTGCGACGTCGCGCAGGCCCAGGTTCAACCCCTGACCCGCAAGCGGGTGGATGCCGTGGGCCGCGTCGCCAACCAGCGCTGTGCGGCGTCCGGTCAGCGATTGCGCCAGCGACAGGCCCAGAGGGTAGGTATAGCGATCGCCCGCAAGCTCGATCTCGCCCAGAAAGCTGCCGAACCGGGGCCTGAGTTCGGTCAGGTAGTCCTGATCATCCATGGCCGTGATCGCCGCCGCCCGATCGGCGGACTCGGTCCAGACAATGGACGAGCGGTTTCCCGGCAGCGGCAATATCGCAAGCGGGCCTTCGGGAAAGAACATCTGGTGGGCGATCCCGTCATGGGGCCGTTCGTGGGCAATCGCACAGACCAGAGATGCCTGGTCATAGGCCCATTCGGTGCGGGCAATCCCCGCCCGCCGCGCCGTCCCCGAAGCGCGCCCATCGGCACCGATCAGCAGCGATCCGAACAGGCTGCGCCCGGATGCCAGCGAGACCTCGATACCGCCCGGGTGGCCCCGTTGGTCTGTCACGGTTTCGCCGGACAAAAGCTCGATATCGGCGCTTGCCTCTATAGCCGATAACAAGGCGCTGCGCAGATAGCGGTCCTCGACCAGATGACCCATGGGGCCGGTGTCCAACTCGCGGTGATCGAAATGGACGACGAACGGGGCAGAGCCGCGACCGGCCTCGCCCGTCGAGACCTTGATGTCGAGGATGGGCTGCGCCTGAGCCGAGATGGACGGCCACAACTGAAGCGCCTTCAGCAACTGGATGGTCGCAAAGGACAGCGCGTATGCCCGCCCGTCGAATGCCGGGTTCTGATAGGTTTTGCGGGGTGCGGCGTCCACGATAGCCGTGCGCAGCCCGGCCTGAGCCAGGGCAAGGGCAAGGGCGGGTCCGTTCAGACCGCCACCCACAATCACGACATCAGCATCTTTCTTCATGATGCCCCACCTAAGGGATCGTTTCGCCGATTGTCCATGCTTCGAACCGTCGCTACCTTGGGGCGATCTGCCAGGAGGATTTCATGACTGATGCCCAGCCGACCGCCTGCGATCTGGGCCGCGCAATTGCCGCGGGACAGCAGGATCCGGTGGCCCTGACCGAGGCGTATCTGGACCGCATCGGGACGCAGGACCGCAACTTACAGATCTATGCCCGGGCCACGCCCGAACGCGCCCGGGCCGAGGCACAGGCAGCACGGCAAAGGGCCCGTGACGGGGTCCTGAAGGGTCCGCTGGACGGGGTGCCGATCAGTTGGAAGGACCTGTTCGACACCGCGGGCGTTGCGACCGAGGCGGGATCGCGCATGCTGGCGGGACGGATACCGGCGGCGGATGCGCGGGTTCTGGAAAACGCGGCCTCGACCGGGTTGATCTGCCTTGGCAAGACGCACCTGTCCGAGCTTGCCTTTTCGGGGCTTGGGGTGAACCCGCAGACGGCGACGTCGCCCAATGCCATCGATCCGGCACTGGCGCCGGGTGGGTCATCGTCGGGTGCGGCGGTGTCGGTCGCGCGCGGGTTGGCGGCGGCGGGTATCGGGTCGGACACCGGGGGATCGGTGCGGATCCCGGCCGCGTGGAACGATCTGGTGGGGTTCAAGACCTCGACAGGCAGCCTGCCAATGGACGGCACACTGCCGCTGTGCGCCCGGTTCGACACTATCGGGCCGCTGTGCCGGTCGGTCGAGGATGCGGCGGCACTGTATTCCGCCATGGGCGCCCTGCCGCTGACCTCGCTGGACGGCGCGGAGGCCCGCAATCTGTCGGTTCTGGTGCCGGAGAACCCGGCCCTTGCGGTCGAGGACACCGCGCCGCAAGCCGCGTTCGAAGACGCGCTGGGACGGCTGGAGGCCGCGGGGATGCGAGTCACGCGCAAGCGCATCGACGCGCTGGAGGAGGCGATGCCGTTATCCGCGATCCTATATACGCCCGAGGCCTATGCCACATGGGGGCATCTGATCGAAGAGCGCGGCGATCAGATGTTTGCACCCGTGCGCGAGCGGTTCGAGGCCGGGCGCGGCATACCGGCCACCGAGTATATCGCCGGATGGCATCGGCTGGACCAGGTGCGGATTGCCTTCGGGGCTGAGACGGCGGCCTTTGACGCGGTTGTGCTGCCCACCAGCCCGATCATGCCGCCGCCTGTCGACAAGCTGTTGTCGGATATGGACTATTTCGTTGCGCGGAACCTGCTGGCGCTGCGAAATACACGCGTCGGCAACCTGATGAACCTGACCGGTTGCACCCTGCCCACGGGCATCGCGCATTGCGGGATCATGGCGCTGTGCCCGGCGGGGCACGAGGCGCGCGCGTTGCGTGTCGCGGCTGCGATGGAAAAGTCACTGTAGCCGCGCCCCGCCCCTTCGGGTCTGGACGGCGGATTGGTCGAATAGTAGTTTTCGCCAGACGCGGGACATAAAGATCCCGGCATAGAGGCATTGGCATGGATCATCCAAGGCGGTTTTCTGACCTGCCGGAATACGCATTTCCGCGGCTGCGGGCCTTGCTGGACGGGATGGACCCGGGCGCGGCCCCGATCCTGATGTCCATCGGCGAACCCAAGCACGCCTTTCCGGATTTCGTCTCGCAGATCATCCTGGACCATGGAGCCGAGTTCTCGCGCTATCCACCGAACGACGGCACGGACGGCCTGCGCGCGGCAATCTCTGACTGGGTCAGCGGCCGGTTCGGGGTCGCGGTGGATCCGCAGACGCAGGTCCTGCCGCTGAACGGCACGCGCGAGGGGCTGTTCAATGCCGCGATCGCGCTGGTGCCCGAGGTCAAGAACGGCCAACGGCCCACCGTTCTTTTGCCGAACCCGTTTTATCAATGCTACGCCGTCGCGGCTTTGGCCGCGGGCGCCGAGCCGATCTATGTGCCCGCAACGGCCGAAACCGGGTTTCTACCGGACTTTTCTGCGGTTTCGAAGGATGTGCTGGACCGCACGGCGGTCGCCTATA
>CAYWND010000145.1:0-6927 GCA_964459085.1 uncultured Oceanibium sp.
GTCATCTATATAGACTCTCGAGTAGACACCATGAGTCGCTCTATCAAGGTTCGCGCCAGCATCGACAACCCTGCCAAACTGCAAACCCTGATCAAATTTGCCATGACCTGTGGCGTAGGCCCCTCGATCCGGGTGCTGCAGCGACGCGCCGCGGATCTGTCGAAACTGGTCCTGCCCTTTACCCCTCATGAAATCCTGACCGAACTGGCCGAACACAAGGCTGCAAACCCGGATTTCAATATCGAATCCGTCCATGTTTTCCCGCTGGGCGGCATCACCAAATCCGCCGAGTTCTTGAACGACTTCGGCCAACCCGCAGGCGCAACCGCCGCCGCACAAGCCTAAGGATCGAGCAGCCCCAATGACCCAGACCGTTGTCGAGTCCAAGACCAAGACCGCTATCATCGGTTTTGACCAGCCGTTTTGCGTGATCGGCGAGCGGATCAATCCCACTGGCCGCAAGATCCTGAACGAACAGCTCGAAGCGGGCGACTTTTCGATGGTCGAGGCGGATGCGCTGGCCCAGGTTGCCGCAGGGGCGACGATGCTGGACGTGAATTCGGGCGCTGTTTTCAAGAACAAAATGGCCGAGGATGCGCGCTACGCCGACAACAATTTTGTCGAGCCGATGCTGATGCCGCAGCTGATCGAGCTGGTGCAAAAGACGGTGAACGTGCCGCTGTGCATCGACAGCTCGGTCCCCGAGGCGCTGAAAGCGGGCTTGGAGGTTTGCGAGGGCCGGCCGCTGCTGAATTCGGTCACCGGAGAAGAGGACCGGCTGGAGGTCGTCCTGCCACTGGTCAAACAATACAACGTTCCGGTTGTGGCGATCTCGAACGACGAAACCGGTATATCCGAGGACCCCGACGTGCGGTTCGCGGTTGCCAAGAAAATCGTTGAACGCGCGGCCGATTTCGGCATTCCGGCTCATGACATCGTTGTCGACCCGCTGGTCATGCCGATTGGTGCCATGGCCACGGCTGGTCTGCAGGTGTTTGCGTTGGTCCGCCGCTTGCGCGAGGAGCTGGGCGTCAACACCACCTGTGGTGCCTCGAACGTGTCTTTTGGTCTGCCCAACCGCCATGGCATCAATGGTGCCTTTCTGCCCATGGCCATCGCGTCCGGCATGACCTCGGCGATCATGAACCCGGTCCGCCCGCAAGAGATGGAGGCAATCCGCGCCGCCAACTTCCTGATGAACAATGATCCGCATGGGGCTGCGTGGATCAAGCACAACAAGCCAGCGGGCGAGGAAGCGCCGGTGGGTGCCCGTGGCGCGCGCGAGGGGCGCCGGCGCCGGCGCAGCGCCTAGGCGCCTGTCCAGCCAGGGTCTTTCAGCTTTCGCAGGTCGCGCCAACCGGGCGTTGACTATCAAAACCACCAGGACTGGGGTCGCGCGAACTTGCACGGCCCCGATGTATGGGCCGCGTGCGCGACCAAATTCATGCTATCGCGGCCAGGAACCGTCAGGCCGCGGCCGGGCTGGAGGCCTGCATTCGCATCAGGGGAACCGCGAACAGTGCTAGAAAGCCCAGATTTCCCAACACGTTCAGCGGTGCGCCAGAGATAACCGACCCCAGGCTGTCCAACACGAACCAGGTGCCAATCGACATCAGAATCAGTTTTCGGATCGCATCTGGTGCCTCGGTCAAGGCTGTGGCCAGTCCATAGAGGATTACCCCCCAGCCCGCCATCACGCCCCCCAGAATTGCCGCCAGCAGCCGCTGTTCGGTCAGCGCCAGGCTCTGCCCGCCATCCAGTGGCCAGATGATCAGGTCGGTGAAAAACACTGTCAGCCCACCCGTTGCAGGGTGTGCGGCCCCCAGGATCAACAGGCCAAATCCGATGACCGCGATGCTGGCCCCTTTCAGCCAAGTCTGTGCCCTTTGCGGCGTCATGTTCATCTCCTTTCTCTGCTTCGAAACATGCCTTCCCATTGCCCGACACCGCGCGCCAAACCAATTACCATTGAGGTAAGTGATTTGGTGCTGCAGTCGGGTTAGGCTGCGAGCATGCATCAAGGATGATCCCGATGACCGATTTCGCGACTCTTCTGCGCGAAACCCGCAAGACTCGTAGGCTCAGCCAGCTTGACCTGGCTCTTCAGGCCAACGTGTCTTCGCGCCATATCTCGTTTCTCGAAACCGGCCGTGCCAGGCCCAGCCGGGGCATGGTGCTGTCGCTGACCGAGGTGCTGGACGTCCCCCGCGCGCAAGTGAACGGATTTCTTCAGGCCGGGGGGTTCGCCCCGATCCGAACCCGACGTCCGCTTGATGATTCACTCCTGGCCCCTGTGCGTCAGGCGCTCGACTGGACGCTCAAGCGCCACGCCCCTTATCCCGGCCTGATCCTGGACCGCGAGTGGACGCTGGTTGATGCCAACACACCCGCCCTTCGCCTGTTCGAGGCCATGGGGATATCGCGCGGCGACAACCTGATCGACCGGCTGTTCTCGGACGATCTGGGTCGCGCGGTGTTCGACAACTGGGAGGACCTCTCCCACGCGCTAGCAGCGCGTCTGCGCACAGAGCTGTCCGAACAGGGTGAAAATCCCCGCTTGGCAACATTGCTGGCGCAGGTGACGCGGGCCCTGCCACCGCGCGAAGGACCATCCACCCTGCCCCCGTTTATCCCTGCGGTCTATCGGATGGGGGACATGCGCCTGTCGTTCATCTCGACGATAGCACAACTGGGCAGCGCCGAGGATCTGACGCTGGACGAGCTGCGGATCGAGCTGCTGTTTCCCACAGACGCCGAGACCGAGGGGTTTCTGACGCGGGTGACCTAATTCGAGCCTTTGACGACAGCCTTGCCCAGCTTGGTCCAACCGACCATACTTTCGGGATACAGCTTCACGCCTTCGACACCGGCCAGTTCGCTGGCCGCAAACCAGTTCGTCGCCGCCCAATGCCCAGTGTTGCAGAAACTGACCAGCGGTGCGTCGGCATTCTCGCCCGCCACCGCGCGGATCCGGGTCAGCATATCCTCGGGCGCTGCCATGATCGGCCCGTCGCCCCCGAACCACGTCGAATGCACAATGTTCAGTGCGCCCGCCAGCGTCCCGGCAGCCGCCGCCGCGCCATGCTTCTTGCGTCCCTCAAAGAATTCCAGCGGCCGCGCATCCAGCAGCACCGCCTCGCTAGTCCCCTGAACGACATCCGCCACTGCGTCCGTGTCCATCATCCAGGCATCCGAAAACGCGACCTCGATCTGTGACGGCGCTACCGCGCGGGCCCGAGTGCTCAGCGCCCCGCCCGCAGCCGTCCAGCCATCCGTGCCCCCATTGAGGATCGCCAACTGATCGAATCCCAATGATTTCAGCGTCCAGTAGACCCGCGCCGCGGCCCCGAAATCGGTTGCGTTCTTGCCCTGATGAACTACCAGCACCGACTGACCGGCCTCGGCCCCTGCGGCGCGCAGCATGTTCTGCAGCGTATCCGTAGAAGGCACCCGACCCGGATTGTCGCGGGGGCCACGGTACAGACCATAGGGCGTGTTGACCGCGCCCGGCACATGCCCCTTGGCGAAATCCTTCGGCGACCGGATATCCAGGATCAGATCGGCCGAGGCGGGATCGAACCCCTTTGGATCCTCCAGCGGACCGAACGCCTGCGCGGCACCGGCCAGCAGGCCGAACAAAAGCATGGTGGCAAATCTCAGCATCCTTCACGTCCTCTCATATGATCTGGCACAGATGATCTCGCGAAAATTTAAGGCAGAGCTTTCGCCGAGCAATGAAATTTCCCGTGACCATCTGGCAATAATGACGCCCCAAGACAAACATACGCCGGGAATACGCTTTTCCGCGCGCGGCGCTGGCACTAGTTTGGGCGCGAACCAGTCCGAGCATCAGGCATGAGCAGCACCGACCCCCTTGTGATCTTTACCCCTTCGGGCAAGCGGGGGAACTTTCCCGTCGGCACGCCCATCCTCGACGCCGCTCGTCAGCTTGGCGTCGATCTGGACAGTGTCTGCGGCGGGCGGGGCATCTGTTCGAAATGCCAGGTGCAGCCCTCGTTCGGCGAATTTCCCAAGCACGGGGTCACGGTTGCGCCCGACGCGCTGTCGGACTGGAACGCGGTCGAGGAACGCTACAAGTCCAAGCGCGGCATGATCGATGGCCGCCGCCTTGGGTGCCAGGCCACAGTCCAGGGCGACGTCGTCGTTGATGTGCCGCCCGAAAGCCAGGTTCATAAGCAGGTCGTGCGCAAACGGGCCGAGGCGCGGGATATCGTGCTCGATCCCTGCACACGGCTTTACTATGTCGAGGTGCAGGAACCCGACATGCACAACCCCTCGGGCGATTTGGAACGCCTGGTGGACGCACTGGCTGACCAGTGGGATCTGGCCCATGTCGAGGGCGACCTTCGTACCCTTCAGATGCTGCAACCGGCCTTGCGCAAGGGCGAATGGAAGGTCACCTGCGCTGTCTATCACGGGCGCGGACTGGGGGCGGCGCGGATCATGCATGTCTGGCCGGGCTATTACGACGGCGGCATCTACGGGCTGGCGATCGATCTGGGCTCGACTACGATCGCCGCGCATCTTTGCGATCTGTCGACGGGCGAGGTTCGCGCGTCGTCGGGCCTGATGAACCCGCAGATCCGCTTTGGCGAGGATCTGATGAGCCGCGTCAGCTATGCCATGATGAATCCCGGCGGCGCCGAAGAGATGACGCGCACTGTGCGCGAGGCGATGAACGCGCTGGTCGCCCAGATCGCGGCCGAGGCGATGATCGATCCCGAACTGATCTTCGAGGCGGTGTTTGTCGCCAACCCGGTCATGCACCACCTTTTGTTGGGCATCGATCCCGTCGAGTTGGGACAGGCGCCCTTTGCGTTGGCGACATCGCGGTCTCTGGTCCTGTGGGCGAACGAGATCGGCCTGAAATTGCACCCCGACGCGCGGCTATATATCCTGCCCTGCATCGCGGGCCATGTGGGCGCGGATGCGGCGGCCGTGGCGCTGAGCGAGGCCCCCAACCAGTCCGAGGATCTGGTGCTGATCGTCGATGTGGGTACGAATGCCGAGATCCTGTTGGGCAACAAGGATCGCGTGCTGGCCTGCTCCTCGCCCACGGGTCCGGCCTTCGAAGGGGCGCAGATCTCGTCCGGCCAACGCGCAGCCCCCGGTGCGATCGAGCGGGTCGAGATCGATCCTCAGACGAAAGAGCCGCGCTTTCGCGTGATCGGCAGCGATCTGTGGTCGGACGAGCCTGGCTTTGCCGAGGCGACGCGGGGCAGCGGCATCACCGGCATTTGCGGATCGGGCATCATCGAGGCGATTGCCGAGATGCGGATCGCGGGGCTGGTCGATGCGGGTGGGCTGATCGGATCGGCCGAGCAGACCGGGACCGCCCGCTGTGTGGCCGAGGGGCGCACAAACGCCTATCTGCTGTACGATGGCAGCACGGTCGGTGGGCCCAAGATCCTCGTCACGCAAGGCGACGTACGAGCGATCCAACTGGCCAAATCCGCGCTCTATGCCGGGGCACGTCTGCTGATGGATCAACTGGACGTGGACAGCGTTGACCGGGTGGTGCTGGCCGGGGCCTTTGGCGCGCATATCAGTCCCAAGCACGCAATGGTGCTGGGCATGATCCCCGATTGCGATCTGGACAAGGTGACCTCGGCCGGGAACGCCGCCGGGACCGGCGCTCGGATCGCGCTCTTGAATTCCGCCGCGCGGCGCGAGATCGAGGCCGTTGTCGGTGTGATCGAAAAGGTCGAGACAGCGGTCGAGCCGCGCTTTCAGGAACATTTCGTGGCCGCCAACCACATTCCGCACGCCACCGCACCGTTTCCAAGACTGACCTCGGTGGTGACGCTTCCGCAGGTGGCCTTCAACGCCGGTGGCGACCGTGACCGCGACGGCGGCCGCAGACGTCGCCGCCGCGCGTAGGGTGGGTGTCCTCACCCACCATCCCGGTCAGGGGCGCACAAAGGCGGATGGGTAAAATACCCATCCTACCCGCCAGGCCGCGCGCCGAGTAGGATGGGTGTATTCACCCATCCCGTGCGACCCGTGATCCCACCTGTGCTCACGGTTTGAATTTTGGCGTATCTATATTTATCAATGGCTTAGGTACCTGCTCAACCTTGAGCACGATCCGGATCAGGCGCTAGATGTGGATCCTGAACCGTGCTCTCAGCGCCTGATCCAGCGCGGGGTCAAAGGCCGCCGCCGAGGGCTGGTCCAGGATCTCGCGCCGTCTGGCATAGACCTGGTCCAGCAGCTTTGGCCGACCCTTTTCCTCCCACTCCTTGGGACTGCTCCGATCCGCCAGCGCGGGATAGATATATTCGGTCTGCATCAGCCCCAGCGTCTGGTCCTGCCCCAGGTAGTGTCCCGGCCCGCCCAGGCACACCGCCTTCATCGTCTCCAGGCTGACGCTGTCCTCGGTCACCTCGACCCCCCGCACACAGCGCAGCACCTGTCCCAGCATGTCATCGCCCAGGATCAGGCTGTCCAGGCTGAACCCCAGCAGCGAGGCATGCATGCCCACGGATTCGTAGACCATATTCAGCCCCGACAGGCCCGCCATCACATTCGAGATCGCCTGTTCCCATCCGGCCTGCATGTCTGGCAGCTTGGCATCCGCAATCCCCGCCGCCGCGCCGCCTGGAAGGTCATAGTACCCATGCATCTGGGCACAGGCCGCTGTCAGTAGCGCCTGCTCGCCCGACCCGCCGGACATCGCGCCGGTCCGAAGGTCCGATACAAACGGCCAGGTCCCGAAGATCGCGGGAAACCCGGGCGATATCGCGTTGACGTAGACCACACCTGCCAGGCACTCGGCCACGGCCTGTACCACGGCGGTTGCCAGCGGCGCGGGTGCTGTCGCACCCGCCTGCCCGGCCGACAGCAGAAGCATCGGCATCCCGCCGCGAATGCAGGCCTCCATCGTCTCGCAGCTTTCGGTCGCAA
>CAYWND010000146.1:0-6922 GCA_964459085.1 uncultured Oceanibium sp.
GGGCGACGTCGCCCTCGGTATAGCGCGGCGTGATGTGTTGCGGACAGTTCCAGTCGACAGCCTCGATCTGGATCAGAATGCCGCGTTCAACCTTGGCCCGATAGTCCGGCACCTGCAGGCGAGCCAGCGTTTCGGCATCCGCCGGATCGCTGGTCATCGCCCGGCCGAACACCTTCAACCGGCGGCGGTTTGCATAGTCCATGAAGAACAGGGACACGCGGTTGTCGTTCTGGACATTGCCAAGGCTGACATATTGTCGATTTCCCGCGAAGTCGGCGAAGCCCAGGGTGCGGGGGCCAAGGACACGGACAAAGCCCGCAGGCCCGCCGCGATGCTGGACATAGGGCCAACCGGTTTCCGAGGTGCTGGCCATGTAGAAGCTGTCGCGGTCGGCGATAAAGCGGGCCTCGTCCGGGCCAATCTGATCGCCCCGCTTGGCACCGTCTTCGAAACGCGCGTAGGAGGCGCGACTTCCGTGCGTGTCTTGCAGGGCCTTCACCGTGTCGGTGAAGGCGATGTCGTGATATGCGTGTCCCATTCTGATCTCCTTTGCTGCGGTGTGGTTTACAGGGCGTACGGCCAAGCTTCGGGAACCCAGATCAGGGCGTCCCCGTCCCGACCGACCCGGCCCAGACCCGGAAACGGCATATGTGTTGCGGCGATCAGGCTGCCGTCCCCGGCCGCCATCGGAAAGAATTTCGCGCGCATTGCCTGGGCGGCTTTCGGGTCTTGCTCGAAGACAAATCCGACATCCGTGCGGCCCGGGTGCACCAGCGGGTGGAACATCATATCCGACACGATCAGCATGGATTGCCCCGCGTCCGCGATGCGCAGGCCGATATGGCCCGGGGTGTGTCCGGTCAGATCGACCGTGGAAATGCCCGAGGTGATATCCTGGTCGCCCTGGATCTGCTGCAGGCGCGGATACAGCCGCACAAGGTCTGCCGTCGCGTCGAATGACGATTTCAGAAAATCCGGCGCTGCGGTTCGACGCGCAGGGTCCGTGAAGTGCGCGATATCGCGGCGGTCAACAAAGACCTCGGCGTTGCCATAGACCGCTGATCCGCCCGCGATCGCCCCCGAAATGTGGTCGAAATGCGTATGTGTCAGGATCACGGCGTCGATATCTCCAGGTGTGACCCCAAGGGATGCCAGGGCGGCGGGCAGTTTGCCGGTGTGATCACCGATCCCGCCGGCCGGACCGGTATCGACCAGGATCAGGCGGGATCCATCATCGATCAGGTACTGGGTGAACCCAAGTCGCAGCGCGTCGCCCGGCCGTGCGACATGCGCGGCCTGGGCGCGTGTGGCGATGTCTGTTGCGCCGGGGCCCGTGAAGAACCCGTAAGGCAGATCGACATGTCCGTCACTCAGGACATGAACGGTGAAGCGGCCGATCCGAACCGCGGCGTGGGGCAGGGGTGTGGCCAGGCCGGCTGCGGATGCGAGCGTGCCGCTTGCGGCAATCGCGCCGCTAGCGATGGCTGGGGCAGCCAGCAGATTGCGGGCGAATGCGCGGCGGGTGAGGGGCATGAGGGATCTCCTGATGAGTGGTGCCGGTGTCTGGGAGGAATATGGATCTATTGTTTCGGCGGAAGAATTGGTAAATAAAGATAGTCAGTATTCCGAATTATGGAATTATTATGGACAAGCTGCGCGAACTCGAGGTTTTCACGGAAATCGCAACCGCCGGATCGATGGCCGAGGCGGGTCGCAGGCTGAACCTGTCGCCACCTGCGGTGACCCGCATCCTTGCAGGGCTCGAGGATCGGTTGGGGGTGCGTCTGGTCCAACGCACGACCCGCAGCCTGCAATTGACCGACGCAGGGCTCAGGTTCAGGGCCGCCGCCGACCGTCTGCTGGTCGACATGGACGCCGCCGAACGCGAAGCTGCGGGGGTCGGGCAGGTCCCACAGGGCCGGATCGCGATCACGGCCTCGACCAGTTTCGGCAGGCTGGCGGTCATGCCCCTGTTCGCCGAATACCTGGCCGAGAACCCGCGTGTCCGGGGCAGCGTGTTTTTGTGGGACCGCAACGTGAACCTGGTGGAAGAGGGGATCGATGTCGCCGTCAGGATCGGCGAGTTGCCTGATGCAGGCCTGATCGCGCGCAGGCTGGGCACGGTCCGGCGAATGCTGGTGGCAAGCCCGGACTATGTGTCCCGGCACGGGCAACCAGCCGGGATCGATGCGCTCGACACCCACCGCATTGTGGCGTTCCGGGGTGTGATGCCGACCGACCGGCTGGTGCTTGGCGGCGCAAGCCGGTCAGTTACGCCCTGGATCGAATTGAACGATGCCCTTTCGGCATTGTCGCTTGCCCAGGATGGCCATGGCATCACGCTGACGATGAGCTATCTGGCCCAGCCGCTTATCGCGAAGGGGGCGCTGGTCGAGGTGCTTGGGCAACTCGCGCCGCCCCGTTTGCCCGTCCATCTGGTTTGGCCAGAGGCGCGGATGCCCACGGCCGCTGTTCGAACGTTCATCGACTATGCGCAGCCCAAGCTATCCGAGTCGCTTGCCTAGGCGGCCTCTTCGTCGACGGCAGGGTGTTCCTCGGTTGCAGGATGTTCCTCGGGCCCATTGGCACCATCCTCGATCTCGAAGGCGGCGACCAGATCGGTCAGGGATCGGATCTGCGCCATGAGGTCGGATGCGTGAGACGAGGCCTCGCCTGCAAGATGGGCGTTCTTTTGCGTAATGTTGTCGATCTGCTGGACCGCCACGCCAATCTCGGAAATGCTGCGGGTCTGGTCGCGGCCGTTCTGCGCAATCTCGCCGATCGCCGAAAGCGCGGGTCCGGTCGCGGATTCAATCTCTTCCAGCACGACGCTTGTGTCCCGAACGCTCTGGACGCCGGCTTCGATGTTCTTGACGCTCTGGTTGATCAGATCGTCAATTTCGTTTGCCGCTTCGGCCGACCGCTGTGCCAGAACCCGGACCTCCGAGGCGACCACGGCGAATCCCCGACCGGCCTCGCCCGCCCGGGCCGCCTCGACAGCGGCGTTGAGGGCAAGCAGGTTTGTCTGGAACGAAATGGATTCGATCACCGAATTGATTTGCGTGATCTTTTCCGAATGGCTTGCGATCAGCTGCACGCTTTCGACGGCGCGCGCGGCGGATTTCGATCCCGTGTCCGTTTTCTCGGCCACCAGCTTGGACAGGCGCTCGGCCTCGGCCAGGCTTTCCGCACTCGATCGGACCGCTTCGGTGATGGTCTCCATCGTCGCCGAGGTCTCTTCGACCGATGCGGCCTGGTTCTCGGCCTGACGCGCCAGAAGGTCGGCACTCTCAGAGACCTGACCGCTGCTGTTCGCGGAAATTTCGGACGCCCGCCTGATGTCGCTGACCATCTGGGAGAGACGGGTTGCCGTCACGTTGATCTGCTCGCGCAGCTCGGCAAAGATCCCTTCGAAACGGTCGTCCATCCGGTATCTCAGATCGGCATTGGCAATTGCGGTCAATGCTTTCTTGGCTTCGGTCACGCCGTCCTGCACCGATCCGACAAGCTGGTTGACGCCGGATGCAAGGGTGGCAAGTTCCGCGTCGTCGAAGCTGTGTTCGACCCGGCTTGAAAAGTCGCCACGGGATCCGGCCTCGACCACGGTCCCGATTTCCCGCGACAACAGCGCCAGCATGTCCTTCTGTTCCTGCTGCGCCTCTTGCTGGCGCCGGACATTCTCTTCGCGCAGGTCTTCCATTTTCAGCGCGTTGCTGCGGAACACCTCCAGGGCGGCGGCCATCTGCCCGATCTCGCCCGCACGTTGCGTCAGATCTCCGATCGGCTCCATGTTTCCGGCAGACAGGTCTTCGGTCTTGCGGGACAGCTCTGCCAGGGGGGTCGAGATAACGCGCGAGACCATGAACCGCGTTGCGGCAAAGACCAGGATCCCGACAACTGCAAGCGCAACCAGAGCGCTCCAGGCGGTTTCTGCCTCCTGGGAAAGGGTTTGGCCCGAGCTTTCGATGCGCGAGAGTGCGGCCTCGCTTGCTGCGGCGGCTTGCTGGCTGATCGAGGACACACTTGACGATGCCTCTCTGGCCAGGCGTGCGGCCTGGGCCTCTGCCGTGATCACATTCAAGCGCAGCTTGACGATCCCTTCAGCCGGGTCCGCCGCACGTAAAAGCGCATCAAGTCTTTGATCGATGTCGGCCTGACCCTCGATCCGTTTTTGCTCGATCACGCTTGCCGCGGCAATCAGCTTTTCCTGAATGATGATCAGGGCGGGCTCGTCTTTGGCGAAGGCGCCTTCGAGGGTTAGCGCAACAAAGGCGCGAACCGCGTTCTGCAGGGACGCGGTCGAGACGATCGC
The DNA here is from genome assembly GCA_964459085.1 of uncultured Oceanibium sp. GTDB lineage: Bacteria > Pseudomonadota > Alphaproteobacteria > Rhodobacterales > Rhodobacteraceae > Halovulum. Next base: position 4,313 of record CAYWND010000146.1, read on the forward strand.
GCCCACCTGATTGTCCAGAAGGTCCTGGATGGTGGCCGCGTTTGTTTCCTTGGCGGTTTCGGCCTCGATCGTCAGATTGAAGTCGAGATCGTCCAGCAACTGGGACAAAAAGCTATCAACGGATTGGCGAGTCGACAGGGCCTGCGCGATGCCTGAGCCGGACGTCGTGCGGTCGCCAAACGACGATCCAAAGAAGTCCGCAGCCTCGTTCAGCGGCCCGAGGGTTTCGGGGCTCTCGCTAAGCTCTTCCAATGCGGCAAGCGCGTCAGAGTATCGCCTGTTCGCCCCATCGGCGAGGTCGGAGAGGATCGAGATCGTCGCGGGGTCGCGGAATTGACTGAAGGAGATCAGCAGGCCGGACAGAAGATTGGACTCAGCCCGGATCTGTTGTGCCAGACGCAGTTGCTGGATATCGCGCTCGATCAGATTGGTCAAAACGCCGCTGACCGAGTCGATGGCCGTTTCCCCCCCGATGACCAATTCGAAGTGGGAATCGTCGACCATGCTGTCCAGGGCGTGCGAGATCTCGTCCTTTTGGTCAGTCAGGTCCTGCAACTCTCCAAGAATACGCGTACGATAGTCGAACTGGTCCAGCCGGGCATCGATCAGGGTCGTCAGCGCGACCTCGGTGCTTTCGATCATGGGATTTAGTTCGCTCGACGTGGTGGGGTCCAGTTCGCCGACGATGCTGCGGGCCTGCGCAATCTGTTCCGAGATGTCGGTTGATATGGCAGCGACTTCATCCCTGGTTCCGGCGTTGCCGATCCGGGTCAGGGTTTCGTTCAAAACCGAAGACGAGATGATCAGTTGAGTTGATGCATTAACTTCGGGAATGCGTTCATTGTTGACGGCTTGAACCTGTTTGCTGACCGCCTGGAACACGACAAGGCCGATCCCCACCGATATCGCGGCCAGAATGCCCATTGTCGTGATGGCCAACGTAATGCGTAGCGAAATGCTCTCAAACCGTTTCATGCTAGACCCCATGAACAAGAAATTGCGGCCCGAACAGAGTATGCCCGGGCCGTAATGTGGCGATTTACGAGCTTCCTCCGCCGACGATCGGCTGGAACGTGCCGTCAGCGGTGATGCGGGTCAGAAAGACATCGTCCATGCCCTGATTGTCGCCCGCACCAAAGTTCATAACCGCACCCCCAAGATCCACTTCACGCATGCCAGCAAGCGCTGCGAGATAGCCCTCGCGGGTCAGTTCCGAACCGGCCGCTTCGAGGGCCTGGATGGCAAGGCGGCCAACGATATAGCCTTCGAGTGTCACAAACCCCGGCTCGGCAGCAGCATCCATGGACTTGAGCGCCGCCTGGTATTGCTGCACAACCGGAAGCGAGTCGTCCCACGGGAACGGAACCACCTGGCTGATAATGACGCCTTCGCCGTCAGCACCCAATTCGTCAGCCAGCGCGCGCGAGCCCACGAACGAGATGTTCACGAAGGTCGGGTCGAATTTCAGCTTGCGCGACAGCTTGACGAATTCGGCGATCGGTTTGTATGCGCCAACCATCACAACCGCGTCTGGCTTGGCCTTGCGAATGTCGAGCAGCGCAGACTTCACGGCAGTCGTGTTGCGCGTATAGGTCCCTTCCGCAGCCAGGCTCATACCGCGCTTTTCCAGGGCGGCGGTCACGCCGGCCAGGCCGACCCTGCCGAACCCGTCATCCTGATAGAGGATCGCGATGTTCTTCATGCCCTGGTCGTCGACCAGGTACTTGATCCATGCCTCGGTCTCGGCAGCATAGGTCGCACGGACGTTGAAGATGTTGCCGTGAGAGGCATCCCGAAGGAACCCGGCACCTGTAAACGGCCCGATGAACGGCATGTTTGCCTCGGTCGCGACCGGCTGCGTCGCCTTGGTTGTGGGCGTGCCCACGGGGCCAATGAATCCGATATAGCCATTGCTATCAATGGCGGCCTTCACGTGTTCGACCGAGCGATCCGGCTCGTACCCGTCATCGAAGCTTTCCAGTTTCAGCATACGGCCATGAACGCCGCCGTTCCTGTTCGCTTCTTCGAAAGCAGCCGTGATGCCGGTCATCATACCGTTTCCAAGCGCGGATGCCGGACCGCCCAGTGCGGCGACCTGGGCAAAGGTGACCGTGTCTGCGGTGATGCCCTGCTCGGCCCCGAACGTGGCTGCGGGGGCAAAAAGCAACGAGAGTGCGGCTAGAGAGTGTTTGATCCTCATGAGAGTCCTCCGAACAATGGTTCATCAGCCAATGGGACCTTTAAGTTGAGAATGGGTTGAGACCGCTTTGCCCTTTACGGACAACTTGGCGAAAACCGTGCATATGCAGCCGCCAGTTCCAGCCAGTTTGTGCCCAGATCCCGCTATTTGTGCGCCGTTGCTATTGGCCAAACCTAAAAATCTACTCGGCGACAAAAGGGAAGCCATCCGTGAAAAGCAGTGTCCTTGCGAAGTCGATCGCTGTTGAACATTCGCGTGCCAAGCTCCAACTGCGTCGAGCGCGCACAGGGATCGCGGACCGGCGCCATCAATGGTACGGTAAATGCCGAAAACTCGAATGATATCAGAGGTAATGTTGGCGCACCCGAGAGGATTCGAACCTCTGGCCTCTGCCTTCGGAGGGCAGCGCT
>CAYWND010000147.1:0-6444 GCA_964459085.1 uncultured Oceanibium sp.
GCGCGCCGGGTCATGCGTTGGGCGAAGGTTCCTTCGGATCCAGCCAAACCTTCGGCAATCACAACGCAGGCATCATTGCCGGATTGGACGATCACACCCCGGATCAGATCCTCGACCCGAACCTCGTCGCCTTCGCGCAGGAACATCTTGGATCCGCCCATCTGCCAGGCCTTGGTCGAGACGCGGAACGTGTCGTCCAGCGAGAGGCGCCCCTCTTGCAGGGCCTCGAACAGCATATAAAGCGTCATCAGCTTGGACATCGAGGCGGGTGGCAGCGGTGTGTCCGCGTTCTTGGCCAGCAGGACGGTTCCGGTCGCGTGGTCGATCACTAGGGCGGACCCTGCCGAGGTCTCAATCCCCTGATCCTGGGCCGCAGCGCTGCCCAGCCAGGAAGCGCAGAGACCGGCAATCATGAGTAATCGGAGCATGTCCTGTCCCCCAGATCCTTGCGGGCCCTAGCGCACCGGGAATGCGTCTTTGTAGCCCAGCCCCTTGAGCGTCTCCAGTGCTGATGCGCGCCCTGCGGTGTCTGCGAACGGACCCGCGACCACCACATAGAACGGCTTGTCATCCGTGCCGCGGGACCGCACGTCCCCCGACAGGCCCGCGCCTTCGATCTTGCGCAGCGCGGCATCCGCGCCGTCCTTGTTGCCGCCGCTGGCGACCTGAATGAACGGACGCGAAAGGGCAGACGGCGTCGGGTCGGGCGCGCTTTCGATTGCGGCCAGAACAGTTGATTGGAGCGTGATCTCCTGCAGCGGGGCAGGTGCCTGCGCTTGTTGCGTCGCGGGTTGCGTGTCGTCTGGTGGCGCGACGAAGGTATCGTCAGATGCCTCTGCGGATTGCGCGGCAGCGTCTGCTGCGGGTTGGTCCGCATCCTGCACAGGCACCGGGATGGGGGCCGCAACCGGGTCTGCGGGCGCTGAGGGCGCGTCGCCCATAATCTCAACCTCTTCGCGCACAATGGCGACGACCCGCAGTTCGGCGGGTGATCCGGGCAGCATGCCCAGCGGATCGGCGGCCTCGGACGAGACCAGAATCGCCGGGCCGGGGAAACTGTCGTCGCGCTTGAACGCCGCGCCCACGATCTCGCGCCCGTTGTCCAGATTGGTGATGCGCACACGGCTATAGTCGACATCGGTTTTGATCTGGACCCACAACCCGCCGATCGAGGGCCGTCCGTCCCAGATGCCACGCCCTTCGAAGCTGAACACATCGGGTTTGTCGACGTCCCGCTGCTCGACGCGCAGGACGACCTGCCCGGGTTGCACCACGTTGGATTGCGTGCCCCCCGAGTTCCCCTGTAGGGCCATCTCGTCACATCCGGCGATCAGCACCGACAGTGAAAGAAGACCGATTGCCGTCAGTCCTGAATGGGCCATGTCCGTGTCTATCCTGTTTTCCCCAGACCCCGCCGCGACGCCCAAGGCGCGCGCGAAAGATCCACTCTGCTCTGCCGTAGTCGACGCGAGGTTGTGTCCCCGCGCATTGCTTGGCGGCAAGCTTACTCGGAAAGCGCGCGCAAGGGAAGCGGGCGTGGCGTATCACACCCGTTCAGGCTTGTTTCCGGCATGTGATCTGGGATAGGCACCAGTCCGAACGGAGGCTTGGCCGAGCGGTCGAAGGCACTGGTCTTGAAAACCAGCAGGCGTGCAAGCGTCTCGAGGGTTCGAATCCCTCAGCCTCCGCCAACTGCCGCCGAGACAATATTGTAGCCACCAGAGACCACGCCCGGGGGCAAGTTGTCCCACAAGCATTCCCTCAGCCTCGGGCCCGCGCACTGCAGCTCGGCTTTTGGCCCCGATCGAAGTCCAGGCCGCTTTGAAACTTGGCTGTCGGCAGGTCAACTTTGCGGGCACTGCCCTTTTTCGAGGGTGTTTCGTCGCGACGCATCCCAGGTGTTTCTTTGGGCGGTACGCTTGGAAGCCCCCCATGGGATCCGAGACGCGCCTTTGGCGATAAGCGTACCCGCGAGGATTCAAGAAAACTTGGCAGCAAATCCAATACAGATGCCAACAAGACCCTAAAGCGAAACTGCTTAGGCTGCGCCGCTTCTGCCCAATACCTCGCGCTTGTTGTGGCGGATCGACGAAAGCAAGCTGAACCCGATCAGTCCGATCCCAACAAACCCTGTCAGTGTTTCGGGGATATGCATCAGCGATTGCAGGAACATGATCACCGACAGCGCAAAGATCGAATAGAACGCACCATGCTCGAGATACCGGAAATGCTGCAGCGTCCCCTTCTCGACCAGCATGATCGTCATCGATCGGACATACATGGCGCCGATGCCTAGGCCGATGGCGATCAGCAGGATGTTGGTGGTCAGAGCAAACGCGCCGATCACACCGTCGAACGAGAAACTGGCGTCGAGCACTTCGAGATAGAGAAACGCGCCCAGGCCCCCGCGCACGCCCAATTGGGTGGCCTTTTTTGATGATTGATCCAAAAAGGTCCCAAGCCCATCGACAAGCGTAAACACCAGCAAACCCATGATCGCTGCATAGAGAAAGACACCTTGCTTGTGATCGGGCAAAGTCTCGCTGATCACGACGACGATGCTGAGCACCACGGCGATCTCGAACCCGCGGACGGATCCGCATTTTCGAAGACGGCATTCCAGGACCTTGATCCAGTCGACGGACTTGTCCTCGTCGAGGAAGAACTTCAGCGCAACCATCATCAGGAACGTCCCGCCAAAGGCCGCGATCGGGCCATGCGCGCCACCAATGATGCGGGAATATTCGTCTGGATCGGCTAGCGCCATGCGCATCGCCTCGAACGGGTTCACCCAGGCAAAGATCGCAACGATTGCCAGGGGAAACACGATACGCATGCCAAAGACCGCGATCAGAATGCCCCAGGTCAGGAACCGTCGCTGCCATTCGGGGGTCATCTCGACCAGCTTGTTGGCGTTGACAATCGCGTTGTCGAAACTCAGCGATATCTCAAGTGCCGCAAGCACCACGCCGATCAGTAGAAAGGACATCACGCCACTGGCGGTTCCCAGGGTGGCCAAACCCAGCCAGCCTGAGAGTATCAGTCCTGCGGCCGTTACGATCAGCGGCCACTTGAGATAGGAAATCGTGCTGCGCTGTCCGGTCATGGTCAGTTCCCCGACAAAACTGCGGGCAGCCACAGAACGATCTGCGGGAAGATGAAGATCAGGATCAGCCCGAAGAGCTGCACCAGCATGAACTGCATCATCCCAAGGTAGATGTCCTTGAGGTCCCAATTCGGGACCACGCCTTTCAGGAAATAGGCAGACAGGGCCACGGGCGGACTAAGCCACGCGGTCTGCAGGTTTACCGCAACCAGAATCCCGAACCAGACCATCAGATCATAGCGGTCGAGGCCATGGACCGACAGCGCCTCGACGGTTGGCAGTAGAATGGGCACGACGATCAGGACAATCGGCACCCATTCCAGCGGCCATCCCAGCAGGAAGATCAGGGCCATGACCAGCAGCAGGATCAGGTAGGGCGACATCTCGAGGCCCAGCAGCAACTCGGTCATCATCTTGGGCGTTCCAAGGGCGCTGAATTGCGCACCAAAGAAGTTCGATGCCGCGACCAGGAACATGATCAGGACCGTGATCTCGAGCGCCTTTGTCAGGCTGTCAAAAAAGCTGGGGATCGAGAACTTGCGATATCCAAGCGACAGAAGGATGGCGCCAAAGGCCCCCATCGCCGCCGCCTCGGCAGGGGTTGCGAGCCCCAGCAGGATCGAGCCCAGCGCGAAAGAGATCAGGATCGTTGGCGGCATCAGGCCGGCAAAAAACTCGTCCCAAAGGTCCGAGAAATAGAACGCCCCTTCGGCGTCCTTTGTGTAGATCGCGCGCGCCAGTACAGCCAGCAGGACTGTGAAAGCCCCGAAAACAATCTGCCAAATTGGCAGACCGTCACCGGCGTTTGCCAGAATCATATAAAGGTGGAACAGAACCGCCAGCGGCAGAACGATCCTCAGTACGCTCAGGTTGCGATAAGCCGCATAGGCCACGGCGCAGACAATCACCAGGACGATCAGGCCGCCGAACGGCACGACGCCACCGAATGTCCCGCCCAGCCCAAGTCCAAACACCCGGCAAATCGTCAGAATGCCCAGGCAGATCAGGGCAACCTCGGCGCCATAGAACCGGGACGTTTTCGGCTGGAGGTCCTCGGCCAGGATCGGACCCAGGCTGGGGTTCAGCCAGCAGCGCCCCAGCGTGTAGATCAGATACAGCGACGCCAGCAGCGCCCCGGGGATGAACGCCCCACGGAACAGGTCCAGCGTCGATACCTCCAGCACCGGGCCCATGACGATCAGCATGATCGAGGGCGGGATCAGGATGCCCAGCGTGCCCCCGGCGGTGATGGTGCCCGCCGCAAGCTGAACGTTATAGCCTGACCGGCTCATCGTGGCACCAGCCATGATACCCAGCAAGGTTACGGACGCACCGACAATCCCCGTCGCCGCGGCAAAGATCGTGGACACGATCAACACCGCGATGAACAGCGCCCCGCGCACCCGGGCCATGATCATCTGGATCGACGCAAACAGCCGCTCCATCAACCCGGCGGCCTCCATCACGATCCCCATCAGGACAAACAACGGAACGGCCATCAGCTGATCGTTCAGCATGGTCGAGTTCGTGTTCAGGGTCATCAGCAGGGTGGTCAGCTTGAAGTTCGAGCCCCAGATGCCGAACACGAACGCCAGAAAGATCAGGGTGAACGAGATCGGGAACCCGATGAAGATCACGAACAGCATCGCGACCAGCATGATCAGGCCGATGGTGGATTTATCCAGGCCTGGCCGTGCTTTCATAAGGTCGGTGAACCACTCGCCGCCCGGTACCCAGTCCGGTGCGAAGATCGCCAGAACCAGCCAAGTCAGCCCGATCAGATAGACCGGCATTGCCCGCAGGAACCAGCGTTCCCGCTCCTTGCCCATCTGGTGAAACGCGCGGAAAATCTCGGGAATACCCTGCAACATCAACAGGAACCCGCCGACCGGCATCGCCGTGCGGGCAGGCCACAACAAGGGTCCCCAGGCGCTGTCGATCTGCATGGTTTCCCCGGTCGAATATGCCAGCCACCAGAACTGGGCAGCCACGATGGTGAAAAAGATCATCGAGGGCATGAAGAACAGCAGATACAGCGTTGCATCCACCGTGGCCTGCGTCTTGGCCCGCCAAGCGCGATAGAGGAAATCCGCGCGTATGTGAACGCCGCGCATCAGGCCATAGCCCGCTGCCGCCATGAACAACACACCCGCGATCATGCGGCTGGTGTCATAAACCCATAGCGTTGGCCCCAGGCCCAGAGATCTGGCCAGATCCTCGAACCCTGCGTCCTGCAAAATCGAGAACGCGTTCCGCGAGATGACCTCGTAGACCACAACGGCAATCAGCGGCACCATCATCAGCGCGATGATCTGCCCGGCACGATAGTTGATCACATCGATGGCCGCAGTGATCGGACGCTGCCAAGACGTCATGTCCTCTGGCGTCTGGCCAGGTCTTTCGGCACGGCGCTCGGCAATCAGCTCGTCCGCGACCTCGAGATCCTCTGGGTTCGGTTCTTCTGCGGCCATGACGTGTCCCTCTTCATTCAAAAGGCGCCATTGTGATCAGCACCTTGCCAATGAAGACGATCGGATCGGCATAGTGGGGTTGCAGCCCCGGATCAGATCCGGGGCTGCGGTGGGGGTTATTTCAGCGTGTCGGCATGCGCCTTGCCCAGGCTGGCATTCGAGGCCTGCGCCCCGGCCCAGAACGGAACAGCGATGTCGGCGAAGTCCTTCTGCGACTGCCAAACCTCGGCAAAGAACTCGTTCTCGGCCGCTGCGGCCTCCAGTGCGTTCTTGGCGGCGGCCATGTACTCGGTGAAGTAGTCGGCCGGGGTGTCCTCCAGGATCACACCATGATTGTCGGTCAGGTCCTTCAGCGCCTTTCCGTTCTCGTAGATCCGGTAGGACATGGATTTGGACAGTGACGCGTTTGCCGCAACCTCGAGAGCTTTCTTCTCGGTGTCCGTCAGCGCGTCATAGAAGTCGCGGTTCACATACATGTCCGCGTTCACTGTGACCTGGTGCAGGCCCTGCAGATAGTAGTGCTTCAGCACCTTCTGGAACCCAAAGACCGAGTCCGGCTTGGGGCAGCACCATTCAGCCGCGTCGATTGTGCCCTTCTCGAGCGCGGGCAGGATGTCGCCGCCGCCCATCGCGACCGCCGGCACACCGATATCCGCATACGCGGCGCCCACCATGCCCGGAGGCGCGCGGAAGCGCATCTGGCGGAAGTCATCCATGGACTTGATTGGCTCGGGGAACCAGCCCAGGGCCTCGGGGCCCACTGGCTGCAGCATGAAGCCTTTGACGTTCACGCCCATCTCGTCCCAAAGTCGATCATACAGCTCTTTGCCGCCGCCATACTGGAACCAGCTGAGGAACGCGATGTTG
>CAYWND010000147.1:6454-6917 GCA_964459085.1 uncultured Oceanibium sp.
CTGCGCCGGCGACCGGTGCGCCGAACAGGTTGGCCGCTGGGTGTTTGCCGCCCCAGTAGTGAGTCCAGGCAAAGCCGCCCTCGACCAGACCTGCATCCACCGCATCCATGATGTCGCGGGGCCCGACGACGGCGCCTGCGGGCAGGACTTCGATAGTCAGGGATCCGGCCGTCAACGCCGCGACGTCCTTGCCGAATTCGTTCAGCATAAAGACTTCGTCGGCGGTGTTTGGCAGCACTGACTGAATGCGCAGAACCTTCTCGGCCATCGCGGCCGAGGCCATAAGCGCAAGGGCTGCCGCCCCCGTCGCGATCATCTTGAGATTGAACATGGTTATCCTCCCTTTGTTCGTTGCCCTCTGATTGTCGTTTGCTTCCACCGGGGGCGAAGGCGCTGTCCCGGCGAATTTCGGTTCAGGTCCTCCGGTCTTGGTAGGCCGGATTGTGCCTGTGCTCTTGGTATG
>CAYWND010000148.1:0-6874 GCA_964459085.1 uncultured Oceanibium sp.
AAGAACCAGTTCCCCAGATCGCGGCTTAGCAGGTTGGTGTGCTTGCCCTGCCAGCCCAGCCCCGCCGCCTGCGCCAGCGGCTTTTCCATCACCGGGGCGGTATCCACGAACACCTTGATCTCGCAGCCCGTTTCGGCCACCAGCCAGCGCCCCAGCCGCTTCAGCCGCTTCTTGACCAGATCGTGATAGTCCCGCCCCCGCGCATAGACGCTGATCGTGGCCCGATCCCGCGCGCCCAGCGTGGCCAACGGATCGCCCGCCGGCGTATAGCTTTCGGCCAGCATGATCACCGCGCGCGCCTGGGGCCACAGCGCGCCCGGATCCCCACGCCAGCCCGCACGCTGCTCCATCCAGCCCATCTGCCCGTGATGCCCATCGTCCAGGAACCGCTGCAACCGTCCGGCGGCCAAAGGGATCGCGTCCGGACGGCAAACCCCCATCGCGGCAAAGCCTTCCTCGCGCGCCTGCGCCTCCAGCCCCGCGCGCACCGCCGCGCTCATGTCCGGCTCAGCGTTTTGAAGGCGAATGCCAACTCTTCGATCGCCACCTCGTTGCCGGACGCCGCCGAAAACCCCGCAACAGACCACGAAACAGGCCAGGCCCCATCCAGTTCCCAAGCGGCAACCGCCCGGCCAGTTTCATCCATCAGGGACAGATGCAGGGTCTTCGCGGATATCGCTGCTGCCAGTCTTCCTTCCAGCGTGTCCTGAACCCACCGCAACAGCGGATCCCCAACATCCGCGCTCCCGCGCTTGCAGATCAGCGGACCGATGGACCGAGGCCGGGGAAGCGCGCGAACAAGCGAGTTTGCACCCGCCTGGGCATAGGGCACTGCCACATCCGGGCTCTCCAGCCCGCTGACCTCAAGGAACCCGATGCCGCCGGGACCGCCCTCGATCCGCAGATCGAACTGAAACGCTTGCAGCGGCCCACCCGGCCCGCTCAAAAATCCAGATCCGCGTAATGCGCAGGCGGCGAGAAGCCGGGCAACAGATCGGCAAGAATGCCCCGGAACGCGGGTCGCGATTTGATCTTGGCGTACCAGTCGCGCATGTTCTCGTTCCGTGCCCAATCCACGTCACCGATATAGTCCAGGCAACTCAGCTGCGCAGCGGCCGAGAAATCAGCGATCGACAACTGATCGCCCGCCAGCCAGCGCCGCCCCTCCATCAGCCAGCCGATGTAATCCAGATGATACTTGATGTTCTTGGCCCCGGCCTTGATCCGGGCGCTTTCGGGATAGCCCTGCTTGGCCAGCTTCTTGTTCACCCGCTCGTACAGCAGATTGACCGTCACCTCGTTGTGGAACTTGTCGTCGAACCAGGCCGCCAGGCGGCGCGCCTCGGCCCGTTCGGCCGGATCGACCGGCAACAGCGGCGGGTTTGGATAGGTCTCTTCCAGGTATTCGACGATCGCGCCCGACTCGGCCAGTGTATGGCCGTCGATCTTCAGCATCGGCACCTTGCCCGACGGGTTCTGGCGCAGATAGTCCATGCGCCGTTCCCACGGCCGTTCCTCGACCAGCTCCACCTCGATCTTCTTCTCGGCCAGAACCAGCCGGACCTTGCGGCTGAACGGGGACAGGGGCAGGTGGTAAAGGCGGTGCATGCCCCTATTTGACCGGAACGCCCGGACCTTGCAAGCACCGCGCGTCCCGTGCGGCATCAAAGCATCAATTCGCGACCCGGGTTGCCGGGTCCGACCCGCCGATCAACTCTGAGGTCGGCCTATCGCTCGGTTGCCAGCACCAGCACCCAACGTCTTTGGCTGCCGTTGCCCGCCTGGCCAAGGCCATAGTCCTCGAAGTTCGGGTTGATGTTGTTGGCGTGATGGCCCGGCGAATTGGTCCAGGCCGTCATGACCTCGGCTTCGGTCTGCTGACCTTGCGCGATGTTCTCGCCCCAGGTCTGCCATCTGTATCCCGCCGCCGTGATGCGGTCGCCCGCGGACGATCCGTTCCGGCCCGTATGGCTGAAATAGTTGTTCGCCAACATGTCGTTCGCATGCCCCTGTGCCGCGGCGGCCAGACGGCTGTCAAATGCCACGGCCCCCGCGCCATTCGCAACCCGGACATCGTTCAGCAGGCCGGTGAACGTCAGGTTCTGGGGCGTATTGGGCGCAGGCGGCGCCGCGTTTGCAGCGGGCGGTGGCGCGGCTGCGGCCGGCGCCTGGGGTCCTGCGGAAAACGAGGCCGCTCCGCCACCGCCGCAGCCCGCAAGCAGGCACACCGCTGCGACATGAATTGCTGGTTTGAGCATGGCCATCTCCTTCAGGCTCGTTGCAGGACCATCTGAACCGCGAAACCAAATAAAGAGAGTGTTAACACCTTGTTAGGAATTTCGGCAGAATTACGGCCAACTCCCGAAAACACCCAAGGATCGGCGGATCTCGACCGCCCACAAGGGATTTTGGTAGTGCGCCATCCCAACCGCGTACAGGATAACCTCCGGCGGATGACCTCCGAGGCGGATCTCCGCCAACACCCCCGGGCGCGGTGAATTGAGTTGCGCCGACCTGCCCGGCCCCCGACAGTCCGGCCGGGGGATAACCAGCGCTACCGTGGCAATGTCTCAGGGCTTTCTGCAAACAAAAACACCTCGTCGGCCCAAGACCTCGCACCGGATCCTGGTGGCGGCAGTCCTGTTTGCAGGCCTGAGCAGCACGGCCGCCGCCGCTGCATCCTCGTCCTGTGACGCGGACGCCCGCGCGCAGGACCCGTCGCCCTCGCCCTTTCTCTCCGCCCCCGACGACGGCAGCGCCTATGGCACTGCCCGCGCCCGGGCGTTGTGCCACTTGCGTGCGGACGCACCACGCAAGGCCGCCCAGTTCGCAGCCCGGGCCTACAGACTGGCCCGCACCCCGCAGGAACAGCTCGACGCGGCCCGCATATCCTCGGCGGCCCGCTTCGGCGCGGGCCACCACGTGCGGGCCGAATGGTGGCTGCGCCGGGCGGCGAACCACGCCGAAACAGACGCCGAGATCGCGCAGATCCGGCAGGACTTTCAGACCGTCCGCCAGCAAAACCCGCTCGACATCCGGTTCGACGTCAGCATCGCCCCGTCCGACAACATCAACGGCGGCGCCCGCGACCAGCTCTTCTTTCTCGACGACTTCGCCTTTCTGCTGGCCCCAAGCAGCCTGGCGCTGTCGGGCATCGAATACGCAGCCGCGGCCGATCTGTCCTACCGGCTGTCACAAGGCCCGACCCACCGGACATCCGCGGGCCTCTATCTCTTTGGCCGCACATTCTCGCTGTCCGCGTCCGCGCGCGCAGCCGCACCCGATGTCTCGGGCAGCGACTATGCCCTGGCCCTGGCCGAAGCGTCCCTGACCCATGAACGCATCCTCGCCCCGAATTTGGGGCCGACCTATGGATCGCTGGCCCTGGGTCAGGTCTGGTATGGCGGCGACAGGCTTTGGCAACACGCAAGGGTATCTCTGGGACAGACCGTGTTCCTGGGCCAGAATGCGTCGGCATCCCTCGAAGGGTCCGTCGAGTTTCAGAAGTCGCAGGATCCGATACAGCCTGACGCAACCCTGCACGAGCTGCGCGCCGGCTATGCCCGCAGACTGGCCAACCAGGATACGGTGCGGATCGGACTGGGCTATCGCTGGACCGATGCGGACCTGGAAACCTACACCCACACCAACCCCTATGCGACGCTGGACTACAGCCTCGCCAGACCCGTGCTGGGATCTCGACTGGCCTTCTCGCTGCTTTACGGAACGCGCGAGTATGACGTGTTCTCGCTATCTCTGGATGGCCGCCGGGACACCTATGTGCGGGCGTCGGCCTCGGCCCTGTTCGAACAGATCTCGTATTTCGGGTTCTCGCCCAGCGTGACGATCTCGGCCGGACGGCAGGATTCGAACGTGTCGCGATTTTCCACGAAAGACCTGCAGATGAGCCTCGGGTTTCAGTCAACATTCTAGGGGCGGAGTTGCGTCATTCACCATTTTGGTTGACTGACTGCCCGAATCGCGATAATTCACCTCTATGGTTGAACGAGAGCATACAGACCGCCTTACCGGCATCCTCAAGGCCGCCAGCGACCCGACCCGCCGCGCGATCCTGACGCTTCTGGTCCAGGAAGGACCGATGCGCGTCACCGATCTCGCGGGGCATTTCGACATGTCGCTGAACTCGGTCTCGAAGCACATCAAGACGCTGGAAGGCGCGGGCCTCGTGACCCGGCGTACCGAATGGCGCGAACATCTGATCCAGGCGGAACTGGCCCCAACGCAAGAGATTGACCGTTGGTTCACCGACCTCCGCTCGGTGTGGGAGATGCGCCTCGATGCCCTCGAAACCGCATTGGAGGAGAAGAAAGATGACAACGATGACTGACCTTGCCCTGACATCCACCCGCACCATCGCCGCCCCGCCCGCGCGTGTCTTTGACGCCTGGCTGGACGCCGAAATGCTGGCTCGCTTCATGACGCCGATGCGCGACATGCCCGCGCCAAAGGTCTCGAACGACCCGCGCCAGGGCGGCCGGTTCGACATCGTGATGATGGCCGGGGACAAGGAAATCCCCCATTGGGGCACCTACGAACAGATCTCGCCGCACTCGCGCATCGTGTTCACCTGGAACAGCCCGTTTTCGGTCGAAGGCTCGACCGTCACGCTGGACTTCGCCCCCGACGGCGACGGCACACTGGTGAAACTGACCCATGTGAAGTTCCCGTCCGAAGAAAGCCGCGACAACCACGACAAGGGCTGGGCGCATATCCTGACATGCCTGGACCAGACGCTGGCCTGACCTATCAAGACGGGGGGCGGACCAGGGTTCTGACCCTACCACGACAGATCGCAGATCCGCCCCCCGGTCGCTGCCTCCAGCCCCTCAAGATCCAATCCCGAAAACCGGCTTGTCGCGGTCAGATCCACCGCCATCGAGGCTTCGCCCCGCTTGCCGGTCGGCAAAACCCACAAGACATGCGCCGCGGAAATCATCTCGGGCGGCAGGTCCCCCTCCGGCACGACGACCGGCGCTTCGACAACCGGATCGCCAAGGCCCGGCGCCGATGCATCGGCCCCGGTCGCCTGTGTCACAAACTCTGGAACCGCCAGGCCGCCCTCGGGGGCGTCTGGTGACATTACCCGCAGCCTGACCCGTTCGTTGCGCGCGCGGATCTCTGCCGTATCTCCGGGCACCAGCGGACGTTCCGCGCCATAGGCTTCGATACCAATCTGCGCGGGCGCGATCCCCAGCGCTATCAGATAGTCCCGCGCGGCATGCGCCCGCCGCTGGGACAGCGCCAGGTTGTACTCGCGTGTCCCCTCGCTGGCCGAATGCCCCTCGACCACCAGCGTCGATCCGGGACGCGAGGCCATTGCCCGGGCAACCTGGTCCAGCAGGGTGCCCGCCTGATCCGAAATTTCGCTGACATCCGCGTCAAAGCCGACGTCCAGCAAAAACCACGGCTGGGGTTGCGCTCCGATCAATGCAGCGGCCGCGCCGCCAATGACCGCCCCGTCGCGCGTCGCGCGGTCGGGCGACCAGGTCAGGGTCGCCAAAACCCAGCGACTGCCGCAGCCCAGGGTTTCATAGTCCGACAAATAGACGACGTGATCTGTCGGATCCTGGTCCCAGCCCACGCCCGCGGGCGCCAGATAGACATCGACCGACTCGAACCCGGACAGCCGGTGATCAAACTCCAGCAACACATCCGCCCCCGCGACCATGTGCACCGCGCGCAGGCTCAATCCACCCGGCGATGCGATCTGCGTCAGCACAACCGCCGCCCAAACCGCGACAGCAGCCACTGGCACCCCCCACGCAATCGGCCCCTGCCAGCGCGATCGACCCGTCGCGGGTGCCGGGTGGTCGGCCGCAGCGGTGTTGTCCGCCACCTCGGCCAAGGCGATCAGAACCAGCGCCTCGGCCTTGAACCGGAAATACGCGAACTGCGCCCGGATCAGGGCCGCGCCGACCAGGGCAACCGGGATCAGAAACAGCAGCCAATCACTGAAAACAGCCCACCGCAGCCAACCCGCGAAATCGAACCCGAGCAAGCTCATGTTGTCAAAGGCCAGACCGATGTCCAGCAATCCGGGCTCCAGCCGCTCGGCCAGTCGCAGGGACAGCAAGCCCGCAACCAGTGGAACCGATGCCAACACACCCACCAGAACCGCCGTCAGGTTCATCCAGACCCCGCGCCAATAGACGATCCTGGCATAGGATCTGACAAAATTGCGGTCATGGACGGTGCGGGTCATGCGCGCCTTTCCCTGCGCTGTGTGTCCCGACTATAGCGCATCCGGCGGCCAGATGTGTGCGCGGCCTCACACCTATTGCAGACACGCCCCCCGCCCGTCCTGCGCCAGGGTCTGCGCCCCGGCCCGGATGCGACCCGCCATTCTGGCGGTGAACGCGCCGGGGCGGACTGCGGACCGGCCCTTGGGGTCGGGCAGAACCGCCATCAGGCGGGCGGCCTGCGCCCGGCTCAGGCCGCTGGCCGAGACGCCGAAATGGTGACGTGCGGCCGCCTCGATGCCAAAGACGCCTTCGTCGAACTCGGCGACGTTCAGATAGACCTCGATGATCCGCCGCTTGCCCCACAGGCCCTCGATCAGCATGGTGAATCCGGCCTCCAGCCCCTTGCGCACCCAGCTTCGGTCCTGCCACAGAAAGACGTTCTTGGCGGTCTGCTGGCTGATGGTCGACCCGCCGCGCCGCGCGCCGCCCTCCAGCGCATCGCGGATGGCGTCGAAATCGAACCCGTAATGGGCGCAGAAGTTTGCATCCTCGGCCGCCACCGCACTCAAGGGGACAAACCCCGGCAGGCTGGACAGCCGCACCCATTCTGCCTCGATCCCGCCCAGCCGCCGCGCCTCGGACCATTGATAATAGTTCAAGGGCGGGTTCAG
>CAYWND010000149.1:0-6874 GCA_964459085.1 uncultured Oceanibium sp.
CGGGCGCGAGGTCGGGGTGCTGCATGTCGATCTGGACAGGTTCAAGCATGTCAACGACACACTTGGACATGCCGCCGGCGACCACGTGCTGCGCCACATCTCTCGACTGCTACAGAAAATCGCGGGTCCGCAGGCGTCCGTGGCTCGGGTTGGGGGGGACGAATTCATGGTGGCGGCACTTGGCGATGTCAGCCTGGACAGCCTAAGGGACCAAGCGGATCAGATCGTGGCTCAGGCCGCCCAACCTATCCCGTTCGAGGGGCGGGAATGCCGTATCGGCGCCAGCGTTGGGGTCGCGATGACGCCCGAGGCGGGCGAAACTGTCGATAAATTGGTAACGAACTCGGATATCGCGCTTTATCGGGCCAAGGCGCAGGGCAAGTCACGGGCGCAGGCCTATGACGCGCCACTTCACGCTGATGTTCTTGCGCAGAAACGGCTTGCCGATGAAGTGTTGGCAGCCCTGACCGACAACCAGTTCGTTCCGGTCTATCAGCCACAGATTGACTCCTCTCAAATGAAGCTGATCGGTATCGAGACATTGGCCCGCTGGCGCCACCCCCAGCGCGGGTTGTTGACCCCGGACAAGTTTCTGGGCATCGCGGATCAACTGGACGTCGTGCCCGAGATTGATCGCGCGATCCTGCGCAAGGCAATCGGCGAGTGTAACGAACTCATCGCCGAGGGGTTGGAGATCCCCTCGGTCAGCTTCAACGTCAGTGGCAGTCGGGTCCGCGATCTTTGCACGCGGCGCGAGATCGATATGATCCGAAACTTCCCCGGCGGCGTTAATTTCGAGTTGCTCGAGTCGATTTTTCTCGAGGAGGAAGACGATGCCTTCATGCTCAACCTCGACAGTCTGCGCGAGATGGGTATCAAGATAGAGGTCGACGACTTCGGTTCTGGCCGGGCCTCGATCGTCGCGCTGACCCGCATCTCCCCCGACCGGTTGAAACTGGACCGGCGCCTGATCGCTCCGATTGCCGAAAGCCAGGAGGCGCGCAATATCCTGAAGGCCTGTATCGAGATCGGCCAAACCCTGGGTATCGAGGTGCTTGCCGAGGGCGTTGAAACAGAGGCACAGCTTGGGATCCTCAGCGAACTGGGCTGCGTAGCGGTGCAGGGGTTCTATTTTGCCAAGCCGATGTCGGCGGCCGAGCTAAGGGATTTCATCAGCGAAAACCGGTGGAAGCACGCAAGACAGTCTATCGCCAGTTGATCGCGGCACACGCTCTGGTAGGACCCAGTCGGGCATGATGCGGCGAACCGGTGAAATAAAACGCCCTATGGGTCTGTGATCAGGACATGCCGTGACAGGTGCTGTCCAAACGCAATCACGACCGCTGTTTTTGGGATCGGGGCCATCAACGCCGGATCAGTCGGTCCCGCGATAGGGTTCCACGTATTGCAGCGCCATGTCCCAGGGAAAGAAGATCCAGGTATCCTGGCTGACCTCGGTGATGAAGGTGTCGACCATCGGACGGCCCTTGGGTTTGGCATAGACAGTTGCGAAATGCGCCTTGGGATACCGGTTCCGGACCAGCTCTAGTGTCTTGCCGGTATCAACCAGGTCATCCACGATCAGAATGCCCTCGCCATCGCCCATCAGCGCTGCGTCGGGGGCTTTCAGAACAACCGCGTCTGCCTGGGCCTGGTGGTCATAGGATTTCACGCTGATCGTATCGACCGTGCGAATGTCCAACTCGCGCGAGACGATCATCGCCGGGGCCATGCCGCCGCGGGTGATCGCCACAACCGCCTTCCACGCGCCACCAGCACCGGGCCCCGCCTTTTCCAGCCGCCAGGCCAGCGCGCGCGCGTCGCGATGGATCTGATCCCAAGAGATGTGGAAACCTTTTTCGTGGGGCAGGCGGTCGGTCATGTGGCGCGGTCCTTGTTGGTTTGCTCGGCTATACTCCGTTCTCCACCGGCAAGGGAAGGGGGCATCAGGATATCGCCACCTTCAGCCCCAGCGCACCAAGGGCTATGCCACAGGTCCGGTCGATCCAGACCTTGAACCGCAAATAGCGTGCGCGCACCGCAGGTGTCGCGAACACCACGGACACCAGCGCGTACCAGACGGTTTCGACCACCAGGATGTTGAACAGGATCAACGCGATCCACTGCACGCCCAGATCCGGCGGCAGGAACGCCACAAAGACTGAGCCGAAATAGACAGACACCTTTGGGTTGGCGATCTGGAACAGAAACCCATAGCGGACATCGCCAGCCAGATTGCCTGGCCCTGTATTTGTCACTTGCGGGATCAGCGGTTCGCTTGCATGCCGAAACAGATCTATCGCGATCCACAGGATATACAGCCCCCCGGCGATCTTGAGGATCAGGAACGTCCAGGGCAGCACCTGAAACAACAGCGTCAGGCCAAATATCGCGGCGGCAGCCCAGGTCATCGCCCCCAGACCCAATCCCAGCGACTGGGCAATCGCGTTCATCCGCGACCGGGCAACGGCCGTGCGCGCGATCAACACAAAGCTTGGGCCGGGGCTGACCGCGCCGATCAGATGGACCAAGGCAACACTCAGCAGCGTCAGCATGCTCATGCTACTTCTCGATCAGCAGGCGCAGGCCCAGCGCCCCCAAAACACCGGCCGCAACGCGGTCCAGAATGTGCTTGGCCGCCAGATAGCGGCGCGACACCGCCTCTGTCGCCAGTGCCAGCGCCAGGATCGTGTAGGCCAACAGCTCGAACAGCAGATGGTTCAGAACGATCAGACCCTTTTGGGCGGCGGTCATGTCTGGGGGAAAGATCACGATCAGAACCGCACCCGCAAACAGCACCGACTTCGGATTGGCCGCATTGACCAGAAGGCCCGACAGAAACGCCCGCCCGTGCGGCCTGTCGGTCTGGCCGATGGGATCGCGCGCGGATTTCCAGGTTCTCCAGGCGATCCAGATCAGATACGCGGCCCCCGCTGTTTTCAGCGCCACATACGCAGGCGGAACCAGCGCAAACAGACCGGCCAGCCCAACCAGGGCCGCGCCGGTCCAGATCGCGGCCATCGTGGCCAGTCCCGCGCCGGTGACGATCCCCGCCATTCGCCCGCTGGCCAATGTGGTGCGCAGGGCAACCAGCATCGCCGGACCGGGGCTGGCCCAGGCCGCCAGCAGCGTCAGGTTGAAAGCGATCAGATGCGCAAGCGTCATGCGTCCTTGCGTCCCGTGACAACGTCGATATCCGGCGCGTCCTCGGCCTTCATGCCCACGACATTATAGCCCGCGTCGACATGGTGGATCTCGCCCGTGACGCCCGAGGACAGGTCCGACAGCAGATACATGGCCGACTTGCCAACCTCGGTCTGATTGACATTCCGCCGCAGCGGCGCGTTCAACTCGTTCCACTTCATGATGTAGCGGAAGTCGCCGATGCCGCTGGCCGCGAGCGTCTTGATCGGCCCCGCCGACAGCGCATTGATGCGGATGTTTCGGGGGCCCAAGTCCATAGCCATGTACTTGACCGATGCTTCCAGCCCCGCCTTGGCAACGCCCATGACGTTATAATGCGGCATCACCCGCTCGGCGCCGAAATAGGTCAGGGTCAGCATCGAACCCCCGGCATCCATCATCTTCTCGGCGCGCTGGGCAACAGCGGTGAACGAATAGACCGAGATGTTCATCGTCATCTGGAAATTCGCGGCAGAGGTGTCGACATATCGCCCCCTCAGCTCGCTCTTGTCGGAAAACCCGATCGCATGAACCAGAAAGTCCAGCGTGCCCCAGGACGTGCGCAGCTCATCAAAGGCCGCGTCGATTGACGCATCCTCGGACACGTCGCAGGGGATCACGATGTCTGACCCGACCTGTTCGGCCAGCGGCTTGACCCGCTTGCCCAACGCCTCGCCCTGATAGGTAAATGCCAGCTCGGCCCCCTGTTCGTGACAGGCCTGTGCGATGCCCCACGCAATCGACTTGTCGTTGGCCAGCCCCATGATCAGCCCGCGCTTTCCTGCCAGCAGACCGTTTGACATGGCGCCCTCCCTCGTATCTTGCATTGCCTTATTCGGGTCTATGGCAATATCAATTAGGCCGCAAGATCAGGAGGCTGGCACATGACAGGCGAGCGGACGGGCATATTCGCGGGCGACGATCCGTTCCGGCTGGCGCAAAGCTGGCTGGACGAGGCGTGGCAGTCGGAACCCAACGACGCGAACGCGATCGCCCTGTCGACCGTGGACAGCGACGGTTTGCCCAACGCGCGCATGGTTTTGTTGAAGGATATCGAGGCCGACGCCTTCGTGTTCTACACAAACTATGGGTCCAAGAAGGCACAAGAGCTGGATGGCGCGGGCAAGGGTGCGTTCGTGATGCACTGGAAGTCGCTGCGTCGGCAGATTCGCGCCCGTGGTCTGATCGGGAAAGAGGACGGGCCGCAGGCGGATGACTATTTCGCATCGCGCTCGCTCAAAAGTCGACTGGGCGCCTGGGCCTCGCAGCAATCGCAGCCGCTCAGCAGCCGGGCACATCTGATGGCCGAAGTTGCCAAGATCACGGCGACCAAGGGCCCCAATCCGCCGCGCCCGCCGTTCTGGGGCGGGTATCGACTGACCCCCGTCGAGATCGAGTTCTGGGCCGATGGCGCACACCGCCTGCACGACCGGTTTCGTTGGACCCGGTCAGGCCCCGGCGCGGCGTGGGACGTGCAGCGCCTCAGCCCTTAGGACTATCCCCGGCACCGGATGCCTGCGTCGCACCATGCCGGGATGATCAGGAGAACTGCCATGTCGACCCCGCGCAAAACACTGCTGCTGACCGGCGCCAGCCGGGGCATCGGGCATGCCACCGTCCGCCGCTTTTCGCTGGCCGGATGGCGCGTGCTGACGTGCTCGCGCCACCCGTTCCCCGACGACTGCCCGTGGGAGGCGGGCGAGGAGGACCATATCCAGGTCGATCTGGCTGATCCCAACCAGACAATCGACGCCGTCAACGAGGTGCGCCGACGACTGGACGGCGGCACACTCGAGGCCCTTGTGAACAACGCCGGCATCTCACCCAAGGGCCCGGATGGCGAACGCCTGAACACCCTGACCACGGACCTCAGGACCTGGGGGCAGGTCTTTCATGTGAATTTTTTCGCATCCGTTGCTCTGGCACGCGGCCTGTTCGAGGAACTTCGCGCCGCCCGGGGGGCCGTGGTCAACGTGACCTCGATCGCCGGGTCGCGGGTGCATCCCTTTGCCGGGGCGGCCTATTCGACCTCGAAGGCCGCGCTGGCGGCACTGACCCGCGAGATGGCCTTCGATCTGGGTCCCCACGGTATCCGCGTGAACGCCATCGCGCCGGGCGAGATCGAGACCGAGATCCTCAGCCCCGGCACCGAGAAACTGGCGTCGGAAATCCCCCTTGGACGGCTGGGGACACCGGACGAGGTGGCCGAAACGGTCTACTTTCTGTGCAACGCGGGGGCGGCCTATATTTCCGGCGGCGAGATCGAGATCAACGGCGGCCAGCACGTCTAATCCGACGCATGAGGGAACGGCATTATCTGAATGCAACCATAGGTTGCAAATGATCGTGAATTGCCTTAGCCAGCTTCAAAATTTAGCGTGACTTTGCCGAAAACATGCTAAGGTTGCAGGGGTGTTGTTCGACCTCACGCGATCGCAGATGCTTGCATATGTCGCCGAGGACGGATAAGGGGGCGGCTTGTCGCGTATCTGGCAGGCCTCAAGCGGTTTACGGGTTGGGGAGAGACGTAAAGGCAGCTCTGCTCATGAAGCCCGTTAGAGTGTGATCTAGAAAAATACAAATGTGCAGAATTAGGGTTTGTACATGATAAAAGGTCACGTTAAGTGGTTCGACTCAACCAAGGGTTACGGCTTCGTCGTTGTTGACGACAACCTGGGTGACGTGCTGCTTCACGCAAACGTTCTACGCAATTTCGGGCGCAGCTCGGTCGCCGAAGGCGTAGAGATCACGATGGACGTCCAAGGCACCGATCGCGGTCGCCAGGCGGTCGAAATCCATGAAATCTCTGCGGCACCGCCGGGGGAAGAGGCCGAAGGCGCAGAGCCGCCGCTTCAGACCGAAGAGGTCAACGATGCGCCGCTGCTGCCGGCGCGCGTCAAGTGGTTCGACAAGGCCAAGGGGTTTGGCTTTGTCAACAGCTACGGCGATCCCGAAGACATCTTCGTGCACATGGAAGTGCTGCGGATGTACGGCTTGTCCGATCTCATGCCGGGCGAGGCTGTTTGTGTACGCTGCAAGATGGGGCCACGTGGCAAGACCGCGACCGAGGTTCGGTCCTGGGATCACGCCCATCTGATCCAGCGCTCGCCGCGCATAGGGTGACAGCAATCTTGCGTATTGTCGCTGTTCTGGCAGCTCTGGCCGGGCCCGCGCTGGCTTGCGAACCCGAAGTTCTGGACATTCGTGATGCCGGCACAACGGTGCGTTTCTCGATCGAGATCGCCGATACCCCGGACGAACGGGCCACCGGGCTTATGCACCGCGAAAGCATGCCGCAATTTTCGGGAATGCTGTTCATCTACGAACGCCCGCAACCGGTGTCGTTCTGGATGAAGAATACGCTTATTCCGTTGGACATGCTGTTCATCGACGAAACCGGAACCGTGCAGAACATCGCCCGCGAAACCACACCGCTATCGCTCGACTCCGTTTTCGGAGGGTCCGAGATCCTGCAGGTGCTTGAAATCAATGGCGGCCTCAGCGCGCAGCTTGGCATCGATGTCGGCGCACAGATCCGCCACCCATCGCTGGATCAGGGCATCGCTGCCTGGCCTTGCGCGCCATCCTGATCCATTTCCTCTTTTCAGCGGCCCGCCGCTCGGTTAGACAGCATCGTCGGTCGGGGCGTGGCGCAGTCTGGTAGCGCACCTGTTTTGGGTACAGGGGGTCG
>CAYWND010000150.1:0-6841 GCA_964459085.1 uncultured Oceanibium sp.
AAGCGACGACAGCAGCTTTGGCTTCAACGCGCAGACCGAAGAGTATGGTGACATGTTCGCCTTCGGTGTGATCGATCCTGCCAAGGTTGTCCGCACTGCACTCGAAGATGCAGCATCGGTTGCCGGTCTGCTGACCACCACCGAAGCCATGGTTGCCGACAAGCCCGAAAAACCGGGCGCCGGTGCCGCCGGTGGCGGCATGCCCGACATGGGCGGCATGGGCGGCATGATGTAAGTCGTCTAGACAATCGACGACGGGGAAGGGGCCTTTCAGGGCCCCTTTTTCTTTGCCCGGAGCGCGGCGAGGGGGGCGGTCCCTACGCTGCGAATCCCCCAGTAGGTCTCGTCCCCGTTCCGAACCACAATTGGAATCGCTGGCAGCGCGGCAAAGACATCGATCCGGGCAATCTATGGTTAATTGAATTCATCCAAATTGAATGGGTCCTAGTAAGTCTCTGGGAAAATTACGGGAAAATGTGGCGGGCGGTTTGGCCACAGCCCGCGGACTGTGGTCAACATATCTTGGTATGTCCGCAAATCTGCCTCTGGTTGAGTGCAGATTGTCTTCGTCGCCAAAAGGCAAAACCCCGCCAAGACTAGACGTAGACAACACCAGAGTAATGGAGAGCACGATGGCCCAATTTGAACAGGTCCCCCCGTTGACCGAAACCGAAGCGTCCCAGCACAAGACCGCCGAGGTGCTGCGCCATATCATCGCCAATGATTTCGGCACGGCCGAGCGGGATCGCAGGCAGCTTTCGCGCGTCCTCTATGTCCTGCCCGTGGTCGCACTGGCCAGCGGCATCGGAACCCTGTTCACGATGATGGACCCGCTCAGCCTGATCTGACCCGTCCAGCGCTGTGCGCAGTCACCCAACGATAAACTCGATCGGGTCGTAACGCGCGACCTGTGCTGGCGAGAATGCAAGGTCGGGCAGCATTGCAGGTTTCAATCGGATGCCCGACAATTCCGCATGCGTAAAGAACCGCCGTTTGTCCACGACCTGTTCCGGATCCACCCAATCGTCGCACAATGCACCGTCGCGAATATGGGCCCGAAAGAAAAGATCCACCTGGTGGAAACTGTCATCCGGTGACTTGAACTCGTTGATGCCGATCAGCCCCTCGACCTCGATACCCAGGCCCGTTTCTTCGTGGACCTCGCGCGCCAGATTTGTGGGCAGGTCCTGACCGGCCATAACGCCACCCCCCGGCGCGCACCACAGATCGCTAGCGCCGTTTGGATAGGCGTTCACCAACAGAAGTCGATTGTCATGCACGATGACCGCGCGGGCCGCCAGTCTGGGAAACTTCATTCGCATGATCCCGTCCCTGCCACGGCTGCGCGGCTTCAGGCAAGTGCGATGCTTGAGTTGCCCCCACGGACGCTGCATTAGTCGCGGTATGAAAGTGGTACTCCTGACCATCGCGGCACTGGTGGCATTCGCGGCCAACTCGATCCTCAACCGGGCGGCGCTGGCGGATGCTGGCATGGACCCGGCACTGTTCACTGGTATCCGGCTTGTGTCGGGTGCGGCCGTTCTGTGGACGCTGGTCGTGCTGCGCGATGGGGGCACGGACGGTGGCTATGCCAGTGGCGACTGGGTGTCAGCGGCTGCTCTGGTCCTCTACGCGGTCGCATTCTCGTATGCCTATCTGCAACTGGATGCGGGTCTTGGCGCGCTGATCCTGTTTGGCGGTGTGCAGGTCACGATGTTCGGCGGGGCCGTGACCGAAGGCGACAGACCCCCTTTGCGCAGATGGCTGGGGTCGTTGATCGCGTTGGCGGGACTGGCGGTTCTGTTCCTGCCTGGTGCAAGCGCCCCGGATACGATGGCCGCTGCCCTGATGCTTGCCGCCGCGCTTGGCTGGGGGATTTATTCACTGCGCGGGCGCGGCGTGGCTGATCCGCTGGCAGCGACCAGCGGCAACTTCCTGCGCGCTGGGCCAATTGGCCTGGTGCTGATCGGCGGCGCGTTGAGCTTTGCGGACATGCCCATGCCAGCGGACGGCATCCTTCTGGCTATCGCCTCGGGAGCCATCGCATCGGGGCTGGGCTATGCGGTCTGGTACAGTGTTCTGCCCGTCCTGGGCGCATCAACGGCAGCCCTGACCCAACTGACCGTCCCGCTGATCGCAATCGCAGGCGGCATGCTGCTGCTTGGCGAGGCGCCTGGTATCGTCGCGCTACCGGCGTCGATCTTGATCCTGGGCGGTGTCGCATTGGGCACGGTCCCGGCGTCGTGGGTTCGCCGTTAACGTGCGATTGGAACCGCGAGGCTTGTTTGGCGCAAAACATCGGCTAAAGTCGCCGCAGATGCTGGAAATTATTCGCATCGATTTCGCTAAGTCATCAGGCAGATGCCAGACAGGGGATGGATCATGGCAGCAGGTAAGGACGACAAGTTCGAAGTCTACAAGGACAAGCGCGGTGAATTCCGTTGGCGGCGCAAGGCCTCTAACGGCCAGATCGTCGGCGCCTCGTCCGAGGGCTACAAGAAAAAGGCCGATTGCGAGGCCAACATGAACCGTGGCCCTGTCGCCAGCGACAAGTGGGAATTCTACAAGGACAAGCGGGGCGAGCATCGCTGGCGCCGCAAGGCATCGAACGGTCAGATCATCGGGGCCTCGTCTGAAGGCTACACCAAGAAAGCGGATGCGCAGGCAAATGCCGAGCGTCAGGGCTTCAAGGCCTAGATCCGTTTGAACCGGCGGGCCCGAATTGCGGCCCGCCGCTCAGCGCCTCGGGGTCACGCGGTTGATATGGCCCATTTTCCGGCCCGGACGCGAGACCGCCTTGCCATACAGATGCAGCGCATCTCCCGTGATCGTTGGCCACTGGCCCGCATCATCGCCAATCAGGTTGGTCATCACCACGTCCGAATGGCGCACGCCATCGCCCAGCGGCCAACCCGCAACTGCCCGGATATGCTGTTCGAACTGATCGATGGCGCACCCGTTCTGCGTCCAGTGCCCCGAGTTGTGAACCCGCGGCGCGATCTCGTTGATGGTCAGGTTACGGCCCTTGACGAACATCTCGACCCCCAGCACGCCAACATAGTCGAGCGCGTTCAGGATGCGGCCTGCAATCAGGACAGCATCTGTCGCGACATCCGCAGGAATACGCGCCGGTACCGTGGTCGTGTGCAAGATCCCGTCGCGGTGCACGTTCTCGCCAGGATCGAAACACGCAACGGCACCGTCGCGCCCACGCGCGCCGATGACCGAAACTTCTAGGTCGAAATCCACGAACCCCTCTAGGACCGCTGGTGCGCCCGCCATCTGATCCCAGGCCGTGGCCAGGTCGGCATTTTCATCCAGGCGCACCTGCCCCTTGCCGTCATAGCCAAAGCGGCGCGTCTTGAGGATCGCGCGTGGACCGATCCGTTCCATGGCTGCGTCCAGATCCCCGGCCGAGGCAATGTCAGCATAGGGCGCGACGTTCAGGCCCAGGCCTGACAGAAACGCCTTCTCGCTCAACCGGTCCTGGCTGACCGCAAGCGCACGCCGTCCCGGGGCGATGGGCACGGACGCCTCGAACATGTCCAGCGCCGCCGTCGGGATGTTCTCGAATTCATAGGTCACCACGTCGACGGCTGCCGCGAACTCGGCTATCGCCGCTGCATCCTCGTACGGCGCGCAGATGTGGCGGGCCGACACATCAGATGCGGGCGCCGCTGGGTCGGGGTCAAAGATCACCGTCTTCATTCCCAGCCGCGCGGCCGCAACCGCCAGCATGCGGCCAAGTTGGCCGCCCCCCAGAATGCCGATTGTCGCGCCCGGAGGCAGGGGAAACTCAGTCACCGACCGGAACCTCGCCCACCGCATCGGTCTGTGCTGCCCGCCAGGCGTCCAGCCGCCCTGCCAGCGCGTCATCGCCATTCGCCAGGATCGCGGCCGCCATCAGTCCGGCATTTGCAGCCCCCGCCGATCCGATCGCCAGCGTGCCGACCGGAATGCCCTTGGGCATTTGCACAATGGACAGCAGGGAATCGAGACCGCTGAGTGCCTTGGACTGCACCGGCACCCCTAACACCGGGATGCGCGTCTTTGCGGCCAGCATGCCAGGTAGATGCGCCGCCCCGCCCGCTCCTGCAATGATCACTTTCAACCCCCGCGACGCGGCTGTTTCGGCATAGTCGAACAACCGATCCGGCGTGCGATGGGCCGAGACGATCCGCGCCTCGTAGGCGACGTCCAACTCGTCCAGTATTTTTGCGGCTTCTGTCATCGTGGACCAGTCCGATTGACTGCCCATCACGATCCCGATCAAGGGGTGTGCCATGTGTCGCGCTCCTGCCGTGGGTGTTCAGGCGATGATGTCGGGGGTCAGGTCGTCCTCGATTCGCGCGATCTGATCCTTCAGCGCCAGCTTGCGCTTCTTCAGGCGGCTCATTGTGATCATGTCGGGGGCCGCCCGCTCGGACAAGGCCGCGATGGCCTCGTCCAGGTCCCGATGCTCTTCGCGCAGGACCTTCAACTTGGCCTGCTGTACCGCCTTGTGATCCATCTGAACAGGGTCCATGCGGGCACGCGCCTTTGCTTGATGACCCTTGTCTTATGCCCAACGAACCCCCATGTTTTCAAGAGCCAAGGCTGCCTGATTGGGGCCGTTGGCACATAAGTTGCTTGAATATAAGGACTTGATGACCATGACACGGGCGACCTTTGCCTCTCATCCCTATCTGCTGGGCTTTGAACAGCTCGACCGGTTGATGGAACGGACCGCAAAGTCTGGGAACGAGGGGTATCCACCCTACAACATCGAAAGTCGCGGCGAAGGGGTCTATCGGATCACGCTGGCCGTGGCCGGTTTCGGCGAAACCGATCTGAACATTACTCTGGAAAACGCGCAGCTTGTCATTCGCGGCAAGCAGTCGGACGAAGATGATAGCCGGGTGTTTCTGCATCGCGGCATCGCCGCCCGGCAGTTCCAGCGCTCGTTCGTTCTGGCCGATGGGGTCGAGGTCAGCGGTGCGCATCTGGAAAACGGACTGTTGCACGTGGACCTGCGCAGGCAGGAACCCGAGAACGTGATCCAGACCATCGAGATCGGAAGGAAATAGTCATGGCCGATCATCCATACACGTTTCCCACCGACGACAATCAGATCGCCTATATCCGGTCAGTCGACCCTCAGACGTTGCCGGACGATGTGCGCCGCGCCGCCGCAGGGGCCGAAGTGCTCTATGCCATTCACGGATCCGACGGATCGGTCCTGGCGCTGGTCGACGATCGCGCCAAGGCGTTTGCGCTGGCCAGGATGAACGAACTGACGCCGGTATCCGCGCACTGAACGGACTTGGCCTTGGTGCCGATCCCTGCCAAAAGGCGGGGGAACACGGCAGCGAGGCCAAGAGTGACAGATTTCAGCGATACGACCGCGCTTGATGCGCTGACCGTGCATCCCGCTGCGGCCCGGCTTGGGGGCAGGATCAGCCCGCCGGGGTCCAAGTCGATCACCAACCGCGCGCTGTTGCTGGCCGGTCTCGCGGCAGGGACCAGCCACATCACCGGCGCGCTGAAAAGCCTCGATACGATCCTGATGGCCCGTGCCCTTCGGGCCATGGGCGTCGATGTGGTCGAACCGGACGCGACCACGTTTGTTGTGAAATCCACGGGGCGCCTATCCCCACCGGCCGAACCGCTGATGCTGGGCAATGCCGGGACGGCCATGCGATTCCTTACCGCGGCGGTCTGTCTGGCAAAGGGGGAAATCGTGGTCGACGGGGACCAGCACATGCGCAAGCGTCCCATCGGGCCGCTGGTCCAGGCGCTCTCGCAACTTGGGGTCGAGGTCTCGGATGCCGATGGCTATCCGCCGGTGCAGGTGACCGGCCGGGGGAGCCTGGGCGCGGGCCGCGTCGAGATTGATGCCGGACTGTCGTCTCAGTACGTCTCGGCGTTGCTGATGGCCGCTGGTGCCGGGGATGCCCCGATCGAGGTCGCGCTCACCGGCCAGCAGATCGGCGCGCGCGGGTATGTCGATCTGACGCTCGCGGCAATGGAGGCGTTTGGGGCGCAAGTGGAGATGCCGGGGCAGGGGGTCTGGCGGATCGCGCCGACGGGATACCACGCGGCCGAGTTTCACGTTGAACCTGATGCATCTGCCGCCACATACCTGTGGGCCTGGAATGCCCTGACGGGCGGGTCGGTCGATCTGGGCACCGCCCCGCAGGATTTCACGCAGCCTGATGCCAAGGCTGCCGAGGTGATCGCGGCATTCCCTCAGATGCCCGCAGTGATCGAAGGCAGCCAGATGCAGGACGCGGTGCCAACACTGGCGGTGCTGGCGGCATTCAACGCCACGCCCGTGCGGTTCACGGGGATCGAGAACCTGCGGGTCAAGGAATGCGACCGGACGCACGCGCTGGCGACCGAACTGAACCGCATCCGGCCGGGGCTGGCGCGCGAGGACGGCGATGATCTGATCGTCAATGCCGATCCGGGCCTCGCCGGACAGGTCCTGCCCACCCGGATCGAGACCTACGCGGATCACCGGATCGCAATGAGTTTTGCCCTGGCAGGTTTGAAAATCGCGGGCATCACGATCCTGGATCCGGGCTGCGTCGGCAAGACGTACCCTGGGTATTGGCGGGATCTAGAGAAAGCCGGGGCGAGGCTGAGTACGCTCTAGCCTTTAGTGCGGGCAGTTGAGCGCCGAAACATCCACCACGCAATTCCAGTTGGAACAACTGTCGAAGCCAATATCAACGCTAGTGTTCCATAGCTTGACCGTCTGTGATCCAGTTTTGGCCAGGCCAATCGCGTTTCCCCATCTTGATAGCTGAGTACATGGACCAGAACGCTCTCGCCCTCGTCCGCACTGTGGTGTTGCCAC
>CAYWND010000151.1:0-6811 GCA_964459085.1 uncultured Oceanibium sp.
AGCCCGGTGTCCTGATGGATCTCGCTCTCGATCTGCCACCTGCGCTCGGCCCAGGCGATCCGCGCGGCAGACGCGCCCCCCGCCTCGGTTGCGACACCGTCCGCGCGGATCAGGCCCGCAGCCCGCAGCACTTTCAGCGTCAGTTGATCATGAATGGTTTCAGACCGGGCCAGCGCCAGCAGGCCCTGGCGCCTGTGCACCTGTCGTTGAAACCGGCGGTGGCGCAGCATGGCCGCGAGAATGCCGCGGGCCGGTGCAAAGAACAGCGACGCCACGAACAGCGCAGCCGCAACCAGCACGATGATCGGCCCTGTGGGCAGGGCCGGGGCCGAGGCGGAAATGGCCGTTCCGACATAGCCAGAGACCCCGCCCAGAATTCCTGCGAACCAGATCACCCGATCGCTGCGGTCAGTCCAGAACCGGGCGGTAACGGGCGGGATGATCAGCATGGCCACGATCAGGATCAGCCCCACCAGTTTCAGCCCGATTACGGTGATCGCCATCACCAGCCCCATCATCGCCAGGTCGACCCGCCGAATATTGATGCCGCTGGCAGCAGCGTAGGTCGGATCAAACGCGACCAGGGTCATGGGCCGCCGCAAAAGCCATGTCAGCGCCACCGCCCCTGCCCCGCCCACGGCGATCACGACCGCGTCCTGAAACAGCATGCCTGCGGTCGAGCCCAGCAAAAAACCTTCGAGCCCGGCTTGCCGCCCCGCGCTCATGGTCTGGATCACCGTCAGCAGAACCACCCCGAACCCGAAAAATACCGACAGCACGGCCCCAATGGCCGCGTCCTCGGACAATCGGGTGCGGCGCACGATCCATTCGATACACAGCAGGCCCAGACAGGCCGTCACCGCCGACCCGGCCAGCAGTCCGGCCAAATGTCGGCCATCCCCGCCCAGCGCCACCATCAGGACAAAGGCCATTCCGACACCCGGCAGGGTGGCATGTGCCACAGCATCCGAGACCAGCGCACGCTTGCGCAGAAACAGGAAGGTGCCGACCGCGCCAGCCGCAAACCCCAGCATCGCCGCCCCGATCGCGACCAGTGCGGCGTTGTAGCCCGCCCCCAGCAGCAGGGCCGCTGCCAAGTCGCTCACACCGCGCGGCCCGAGAGGTCGAGTTGATCGATATGGGTCGCCGCCAGCTTGCCGCCGTAGGTGGCGTTCAGGTTCTGCGCTGTGAAGGTCTGGTCAACAGGCCCTTCCGCGATGGGGCGTACGTTCAAAAGGAACACCCGGTCGAAATAGTCGGCCACGGTCGCAAGGTCATGGTGGACACACACAACGGTCTTACCCGCAGAGCTGAGGTCCTTGAGAACCTGGATGATCGCCCGCTCGGTCGCGGCGTCGACACCCGCGAAGGGTTCGTCCAGCAGAACCAGATCTGCATCCTGGGCCAAGGCGCGAGCCAGAAACACGCGCTGCTGCTGCCCGCCCGACAGGCGCCCGATCTGGCGGTCCGCAAATTCGGCGATGCCGACACGGTCCAAGGCGTCGTGAGCCCGGCGGCGCGCATCGCCGGTGATGCGGCCCAAAAGTCCTAGTTTGGGGTAGAGCCCCATCAGGACGACATCGATCACCGTCGTCGGAAAGTCCCAGTCGACACTTGCCCGTTGCGGCACATAGGCGATCCGGTGCCGGGCCTGATCCAGCGGGCGACCGTAGACCGTCACCTCGCCCGAAAGACGCGGGACAATGCCCAGGCTGGCCTTCAGCAGGGTCGACTTGCCCGCACCGTTGGGCCCGACAATCGCGGTCAATGCACCTGCAGGAAATTGGGCATCGACGGAAAAGACCGCGGGCTTGTCCCCGTAGGATACCGTCACCCCGCGCAGCAACAACGGGCAATCCGCGGGATCCGGGCCAGCCGCCTGGGTGCGGCCATCGCTGGCAGCAATCCGGACATCTGGCGAATGACCCTGCGCGGTTTGCATCAGTTCAAAAGCCCCATCATGCCACGGTCCGGGGTCTGCCCCCCAAGGGCACCGGCAATGGTCGTGGCATTGTGGTCGATCATGCCGATATAGGTGCCCTGGTAGGTGCCAGGGGTGCCCATCGCGTCCGAGAACAGCTCTCCACCGATCTTGACGTCATGACCGGCGGCCGCCGCCCCTTCGACAAGGGCGCGGATATTGCGATCACTTACCGAACTTTCGACAAAGACCGCCTTGACGTTGCGTGCGACCAGCATGTCGACAAGTTCGGCTATCCGGTTCAAACCGGCCTCGCTTTCGGTCGAGATGCCCTGGATGCCGATCACGTCAAACCCGTAAGCGGCGCCGAAATAGTTGAAAGCATCGTGCGATGTCAGTAGCACCCTGTCGGATTCCTGCACGGATGCGAGAACCTCTGCGGCATAGCCCGAAAGTTTGGCCAGTTCGGCAGCATGGCGGTCCGCGTTCGCGCGGAACGTATCGGCGCCTTCGGGGTGGGTCGCGATCAACGCGTCACGCACCGCGTAGACGACCTTGGTCCAGATATCTGGATTCATCCAGACATGGGGATCGTATTTGTCGGCGTAGTCGTCATGGGCGATCAGCAGATCACGCGGCAGGCCCTGGGCGACAGCCACGACATTCCGGTTTGCCGACAGATCCCGCAGGAAATCCTCCATCTGCGCCTCGAGGTAGAGGCCATGCCACAGCACCAGGTCAGCCTTGGACATCGCCACGATGTCGCTGCGGGTCTGGCGGAAGGCATGCGGATCGACACCGGGGCCCATCAGCGCCTCGACCGCGACCAGGTCCCCACCCACCTGCTGCGCTGCATCAGCGATCATCCCGGTGGTCGTGACGATCTGCAGACGGTCGGCGGCCTGCACCAAGGACACCGGCAGACAGAACCACAAGACCGCGGCGACCCGGACGACAGCGCGCCGTGTTAGGGACATGTTCGAAGGCTCCTCTGATCGGAGTACAGGACGTTCCTGTTAATATTGCGAACCATTTGCAAAAGTCAATGCTTCTGCGAACCATTTGCAACAAGCACAAGAGAGATTTCGGCCGGTTGGACAGCCGGATTACCGCGCCCTAGCCTTCGCGAACGACCATCACGTTGCAATGCGCACGCCGCACGATGCGGGACGCGGTCGAGCCCAGGAAATAGTCCTCGATCCCCGGTTTGTGGCTGCCGACGATGATCAGATCGCAGGCCTTGTCCTTGGCATAGCCGACCACTTCGACCCCCGCCTTTCCGGTGACAATATCGCTGGCGATGTCGTCGGCCCCGCCGGTTGCAGCCGTCAGCTTTTGCCGGACGGCGGCGGTCAGATGATTGTCCGACTTTATGGTGACAAATTCCGAGACATAGCCCGGGATCCCCTCGAGCACGGTCAACAGCGTGATCTGGCCACCCGCGTTCAGCAGGCGCCGCGCCAATTCCAGCTTGGCCGGGATCAGCGCCTCGTGATCCAGCGCGACAGGTATCAGGATATTGGAGTACATGGCACGTTTGCCCTTTCGTTGGGGACGGCCCGCGCGGGCCGTCCGGCTTGGCTAGTTTGGTTTCAGGATGATCTTGGGCCGCTCGACGCGGCCTGACCGGATGTCCGCAAAGGCCGCAGCACCGTCGCCCAGGTCCCGGATCTCGGACCAGTCCAATGCGCCCAACCGGCCATCAAACATCGCCGCGGCCGTCGCCCGAAAATCGGCCATTGTGTAGGTGTAGGTCCCGATGAAGGTGATCTCTTGCAGGGTCATGCGGCGTATATCCAGCCCGCCCTCGGCCGAGCCCAGGCCAATATGCAGAATCACCCCGCCGGGCCGCGCACGGGCCGAGGCGGTACGCCGACTGCCTTCGAGCCCGACCGCGTCAACCACGATGTCGAACATCGTATCGGGGTCCAGATCCTGTTCGCGCAACGTAATGTGACCAGACTGGCCCAGGTAGGCGCGGCGCACGTCATTGGGTTCCAGGATGGTCACGTCCGTCACGCCCTGAGCGGCCAGGCTGAGGGCTGCACCGATGCCGATCGCGCCTCCGCCCAGCACCAGGGCCGTGGGCGCAGCATCCCGCGCGCGCGGCACCTCCAGCGCCAGCCGGACGCCGTGCCACCCGCAGGCGATCGGTTCGGCCAGCGCCGCGGCCTCGAGCGAAACACCATCGGGTACGTCCACCACATTGCGTTCGGGGATCGCAAGGTACTGGGCAAATGCCCCCTCGCGCGGGGGCATCGAGATGATCTGGCGATCGGGACAGATGTTGTCCCGCCGGGCCAGGCATGCGGGGCAGACCCCACAGGTGACCAGAGGGTTGACCGTCACGCGACTCCCGTCCCGATCCCCGCCGACGATCACGCCCGCCGCCTCGTGCCCCAGGATCAGCGGCGCCGGGCGGCGGTCGTCATGTCCCAGATAGGCGTGCATGTCTGATCCGCAGATGCCGACACTGTCAACGCGCACCAGTACTTCGTCAGGTGCGGGGCTGGGGTCCGGCATATCGCGGAATCCCAGCGTTTCAGGGGCATCATAGACAAGCGCTTTCATTTGGCGGTGAACCCCCCATCAACCATCAAGATCTGACCGGTGACATAGGCAGAGGCCTCCGAACACAGGAACAGAAGCGGGCCGTCGATATCTTCGGGCCGCCCGTTCCGACCGATACAGGTCTGTGCCGCGTTTCGTGCGGCACGTTCAGGATCCGAGAAAACCGCCTCGGTTAATTCGGTCGGAAAGAATCCTGGGCCAATGGCGTTGCAATTGATCCCGTCCGACGACCAGGCTTCGGCCATTGCGCGGGTCAACTGACCAATCCCGCCTTTCGTCGCCCCATAGGCGATGCCGCCGGGAAAGGCCCGTGTGGTCTGAAGCGAGGCAAAGTTGACGATCCGACCCCAGCCGCGCGCCCGCATTGCCGGAACCAGCGCCTGGCTGAGAAAGAACGGCGCCGAGAGATTGAGGGTCAGCGTCGTGTCCCACCCCTCGGATGTGACCGCATCTGCGGTCTCGCGGGTGTTGATCCCGGCGGCATGCACCAGGATGTCCGGCGCCCCGAACGGTGCGGATACTGCATCCACCAGCGCCGAATGGTCGTCGCGCCGGGCGACATCGGCCTGCACAAAGGCTGCCCTGTCCGACCCGATTTCGGCCACCATGTCCCGCAACGCGTCCTCGCGCCGGGCGACACCGACGACGCGCGCCCCTGCCCCGGCCAATGCGATCGCGGCCCGCCGACCCAGACCGGAACTTGCCCCGGTGATGCAGGCCACGTGGCCGGTCAGGTCAAAGAGATCCGCCATCGCCCGCACCTATCCAGAACTTAGCCCGAGGCGGAAAGATCGAAATCTTGCTCGGGGAAATACTTCCGCAGCCGGATGTCGGCTGTCCGGGCGTGGCCCTCCATCCCCTCCAGCCGCGAGATCCGCGCCGTGGCTTCGGCAATGGGACGCGCGCCATCGCGGGTCGCGCGCTGCCAGGTGACGATCTTCATGTACTTGTGGACACTCAGGCCACCGGTATAGCTGGCCGCTCGCGATGTGGGCAGGACGTGATTGGTGCCCGACGCCTTGTCGCCGAAAGCAACGGTTGTTTCCTCGCCCAAAAACAGCGAGCCATAGCAGGCCAACCGATCCAACCACCAATCCAGATCGGCGGCCTGCACGGTCAGATGCTCGGGGGCGTATTCGTCGGCGGTCGCGGCCATGTCCTCGCGGTCGCTGCACAGGATCACTTCGGCATAGTCGCGCCAGGCGGCGGTTGCATTTTCGCGATTTGTATCCGGCAAATCGTCGATCATGGTGGGAACCAGGCGCATCACCTCGACCGCCAGATCGCGATCGTCCGTAACCAACCATACCGGCGAATTGTAACCATGCTCGGCCTGCCCCACCAGATCTGCGGCCACGATCTCGGCATCTGCGGTGCCGTCCGCGATCACCAGGCTGTCGGTGGGGCCCGCGAACATGTCGATGCCGACGCGGCCGAACAGGATCCGCTTGGCTTCGGCAACGAACTGGTTGCCGGGGCCGACCAGGATGTTTGCCTCGGGCAACCCAAACAGCCCGAAGGTCATGGAGGCCACGCCCTGAACACCCCCCATCGCCAGGATCTTGTCCGCGCCGCAAAGATGGGCGGTGTAGACGATCGCCGGGGCGATCCCCACATCCGGCCGGGGGGGCGAGCAGGCGGTGATATGCTTGCAGCCCGCGACCTTCGCGGTCGTAACAGTCATGATCGCGCTTGCAATATGGCTGTACCGCCCGCCGGGCACATAACATCCGGCCGCAGTCACGGGGATGCTTTTTTGCCCTGCGATCAGCCCTGGAATGACCTCGACCTCGATATCTGTCAGGGTCTCCATCTGTGCCTCGGCAAAGCGGCGCACATTGTCATGCGCGAACTGGATGTCCCGCTTTAGCTTTTCGGGCACTTTGGCCGCTGCGGCTGCGATTTCCTCGTCGGTCAGCACGACATTGCCGGCATATCCATCGAATTTCGAGGCATAGTGCATCGCCGCCGCATCGCCCCCCTCTTCGATGGCGTCCAGGATCTCCTGGACGGTCTGGCGAACATCCGACGCACCGGATTGCGCCGTCAGGGCCGCTTTTTTGAGATATTCGCGTGGCATGGGGTTCCTACTTGTAGATATCAGGCAAGAGCGTGGTCGAGATGGCCGGAAGATAAGCGATCATCAGCGTCACGATAAGCATGAAGAACACGAATGGGATGGCCCGGTAGGCGATCTTGAGGATCGATTCACCCGTTAGTCCCGAGACCACGAAGAGGTTGAGGCCAAGCGGCGGGGTGATGAAACCGACACCCAGTGCGGTGATCATCATGATGCAGAACTGGATCTCGTTCATACCG
>CAYWND010000152.1:0-6763 GCA_964459085.1 uncultured Oceanibium sp.
TTTACCACGTCTACATGCGCGATGGAGAGATGATCGAACTGCACAACCCGGCGGACATGCCGGACCTCAGCAAGGTTGATCACCTTGAAGAACCACGCATCAAAGCGACGATTTTGGTCCCGGATGACTACCTCGGTGACGTGCTGAAACTCTGCCAGGACCGGCGCGGCGTCCAGTCCGACCTGACCTATGCCGGCACGCGGGCCATGGTCGTCTATGACCTGCCCCTGAACGAGGTGGTGTTCGACTTCTACGACCGGCTGAAATCCGTGACCAAGGGCTATGCCAGTTTCGATTACCAGATGATCGGCTATTCCCAGGACAACCTGGTCAAAATGCAGATTCTGGTGAACGAGGAACCGGTGGATGCGCTCTCGGTCATGGTCCACCGCGACCGGGCCGAGGCACGCGGCCGCGCCATGGTCGAAAAGCTCAAGGGCCTGATCCCCCAGCACATGTTCAAGATCCCGATCCAGGCCGCCGTGGGCGGGCGCATCATCGCCCGCGAGACCATTTCAGCGCTACGCAAGGACGTCACCGCCAAATGCTACGGCGGCGACGTGACCCGGAAAAAGAAGCTGCTGGAAAAGCAGAAGGCCGGCAAGAAACGGATGCGCCAGTTCGGGAAAGTGGATATACCCCAGGAGGCGTTTATTTCGGCGCTGAAGATGGATGGGTGAGCGTAAGTATCTACCCGATTTTATACAGTTCGCTAGTTTTGCTAAATTGACAGTTTCTCTAGAGAGAACTATATAGGCGTTGGAGGTTCGGTTCCCGGGCTGTGCCAAAGCGCGAGCTTTGATCCATGGTCGCGTGAAGCATTACCTCCTTTTTTCAATAACTTAGCTATATGTACCGCGGCCGGTATAGGGGTCGGGCACAAAGACTATTCCATACGTACGATATACATTCTCGTTATCGTATGCATCACCCGAAAACTGAAGTTTTCCACATAGCCCGGCATAGCCCACAGCAATGTCCTCACGTGTCTGCCCACGAAAGTCCCACTCATATCTACGAAATCCCCAATTCAGGCAGTATAGGCATAGATCGGCCGCTTGGACGCCCGGCGAAAGTTCCGAATCCACAAAAAGGGGTGAAGGTACGACCCACTTCGATCTCTGACGACCCTTCTCGGTCTTCTTGTAGTAATCCTGAAGGCGTCGAATATACCTGCGATCGTTCTGTTTCTCGCTTTGATCCATAACAAAAAGACCGCTTTCTTGCTTGGATTCCAGAAACCAGTAGAATCGTTCCTGCATGAAAATCTGGTCCTTACGGAGAAAGTGCGAGTATTCGTAGCCCTTTGGTGGCTTAACGCCCCTTGGGATTATCCCGGCAAACAAAACTGCGCCGCAGTCTTCCAAGAGGCGGTAGACCCGCTTTGCCATCAGAATTGACGCTTGGCCGTATGCCGTGAACTCGCGTCTGGAAGGCGCATTACTTTGTTGCGTCTTGGTTATGAAACGTTGGACACCCTTTCGACGCGAATTGTCGTCCAGCACTTCTTCTTGCTTCGACCACTGGACACGCTTTAGATCTAGCAGCTTGCTACCTTTTAGTTCTGTCCCCATGACAGACAACTCCTCGCCGAAACAGTCACGCTCCGCCGAGTGAAATCCGAGTACAAAATCCCAAACGCGACTTGCATGGATCGCCACGCCACCCCGTACTTCGAGCGGCATGTTCTTGTGATCATGGCCGCTCTCATCCATAAACAACAGCCAACTCATTTTTTACAATCCAATGCTTTTATTTGGCAAAGATCTGTATCTCCATAATGCAATCAGTATCCGAGTTGAATGCTAGGCAATCAAGAGTGCAATCATGTGCGTTCAACGTCAGCTGATTCATACGGAACGGAGGCCTCCATTGTTACATCTTTTTCGAGATGCGCATTTTGGACTTTGCGAAGTATTGCCCCACCCCCTCCTCGCCCTCCTCCGCCTCGCCACCCCGGCCGCTGCCCAGACGGTCGATCCGGCGGCCATCCCCGAGGGTGGCCAAGTCATCTACCACCTGGCCATCGGAGCGCCGCTGGCGACCTCGACGTTCCGGGATCTCGATCAACCGCTGTATACGGTCGAGTATCGCAAGGGCGATCGGCTGGAGGGGCCGCCGGACGAGGTGCATCTTTACAATCCCGACGGCAACATGGTGATCCGCCGTTTCGCGGATGGCTCCGAGATGACGTATGACCCGCACAGTTGCGTGCGCACCATCGGCACCTGCGACTACACGCTGATCTTCCCCTCGGGCGCCACGCGCGCGTATCGGCGCGAGAATACGTGGACCCAGGGTGGCATGATGCGCAGCCGCCTGATCAAGCTCGACGACCCCGACGCGCCCACCCTGATCGACACCCGCTATCTGGCCTTCTCGGATGACGGCCTGGTCCAGCGGGGCGAGGTGCGCGCCGACAGCGGACGCGTTACCTGGGCGCGCGAGGCGACGCGGCTGTGGGTTGATCCCCAGCAATAAGCCCCCAATCAATAGGCAAACGCGCCGCCAAATGTGCGCATCCTAACAGATGCGCTTGGACAAACCGGACAGCATGGGACACGACCTTTGCCGAGTGTCCGGATGACCGAGTTCGATCACCTCTATTATGCCGCCGGGATGTGCCAGTTGATGATGGCGCGCTGCACGCGGCTGTGGCAGATGCAGGCGCTGCATCTGGTGGCCTGTTTGCTGTTCGCGGCGTATGGGCGGTTCATCGGCGCCACGCCGATTGTCCTCGTGAACTCGGTCATGGCGCTGATCATGATCACCCGGCTGGTCATGCACCACCGGTCAAGGCGTGTCCGCTGGGGCCCCTGAAAGACCCGCTAGAAGAGCCCGTCGTCGCCATCCTGTTCGGCCAATGTGTCGGCACCCACGGCGGCACCCGCGCCGATCGCGACGGGAACGCAGGCCGACAGGCCGCTCAGGCCGCCAAGCGCCACCAACAGGGCCAGAATGCGAAGGGTCATGTGTCTGCTCCTCTTTACGCGGCCGCTTTGCGCGGCCTGTGCTTTTCCTAACAGACCTTACACCGGAACCCCGCCATCCTCCAAGCGCGCACAGGAGGTTGCTATGCCCACCGCCGTTATCGCCATCATTCCCATCATCGCAATAACGCTTGCCGGGGATTACTTCATCAAGCTCGCAAGCCTGGGACGCGGGTTCACCGCACCGGCCTTCTGGCTGGGCGCGTCGCTCTATGCCGCCTCGGCCATCGGTCTGCTGATCGCCATGCGCCACATGAGCCTGGCCGCCGTGGGCGTCTGGTACTCGCTGCTGACCATCATCGCGATGACCGCGCTGGGCGTGATCGTGTTCCGCGAACCGATCGGCACGCGCGAGGTTGTGGGGCTGGCGCTGGCCGGCGCCTCGCTGGTCTGCCTCTCACGATTCGCCTGACGCGGGGGGATTCGGGGCGGAAATTGCCCCTATCAAACCCCTATGAAACCCCGACCAAACCCCGCATGCAAAAATTCGTCGGTTTCGGGCCGCGTTCATCAAACATTCACTTTTCCGGACATAACCCCCGGCGCTGTCTGAAAAATCTG
Source organism: uncultured Oceanibium sp. (assembly GCA_964459085.1). Classification (GTDB taxonomy): domain Bacteria; phylum Pseudomonadota; class Alphaproteobacteria; order Rhodobacterales; family Rhodobacteraceae; genus Halovulum. The sequence goes on from CAYWND010000152.1 coordinate 3,552, forward strand.
GCGTTATCCACAATATCATACACAGGTTATCCACCGGTTATCCCCATAAATCTTTGATCTCGTTACATTTTTTCCTTGCGAAACATGTCGGCGAATGTGAACGTCCTCTTACTGCAAAGGGTCTTCGGATCCCAAGCAGACGCGAAAGACCTCTCGGGGCTGGACGCGGGCAACGAAGCACCTTCGGGTGTGGAATGGTTCGGGAAAGGTTCAGGAAAGTCAGGCAGTTGCGGCGGATCTCAGGACCCAAAGCGGCAGGTTGACGGACCAGGTTTACGCGGGTCGGGCGGACCTTTCGGGGGACGTTGGGCCGCCAGGGTCGGCGACGGCCAAGGCAACTGGACCGGATGCCTTTCGGGGTGGAAGGTTTCAGGAAGGCGTCAGGGTGTGTCGGCAACGGCACGATGCGAGGACCGCGTCTGAGCACCTGGCGCCTTTTCCTGTTTTAAAACAGGATCTTGCGCCCCTCGACACCGCTAAGTCCTAAAAAACGAAAGCGGGGCTCGTCTGCCGTAAACATCCGAGCCCCGCCCTCAACGTCAGTTGATGCATTACCGCGTCTATGCACCTGTGCGCGCAGCCTTACACCGCGCGGTCAGGCAAATCAACTACATCTCGGTTACAAGTCGCAAGAAACCTCAACATTTTACCCAAATACCATATATCTGGGGTCCAGCGCACAGATGCTAGGGATGCCCACGCCCTCTTGGGGGCAAAGTCTGCTAGACTTGCGCATCTGACCAAAGGGGCTCCGATCGATGCCGAAACCGCTGCTTGTTCTAGTCCTGCTGGCTGCTGCCTGGTTTGCCTGGGCCGAGTTTGGCGGCAAGGGCGGATTGCCGACCACAGGGTCCGGCGGCACCGGCCCATCGGCGCCCAGCTCGGGCGCTGGAGGGATCGTTTCGGGCGGCGCGGGCAAGGCTGCCGGGGGCATTCTGGACTGAGCCGAGCGCCCCTATTCAAGACTCTGAATATAGGCGACCAGGTCTTCGACATCGTTGGGAAACAGGATCTCGGCAAAAACGGGCATCGAGGCGTGGTAGGGCGCGAACCAGATCCGGGCGCGGATCTGCTCGGTCGGGCGAAACCCCGCGATCCGGGAAAAGCTGGGGGGATGCACCTTGGCCGGTCCCGAGGCTGTGATGTCGTGGCATTCCTCGCAATATCGGGTGGCCAACTGGCGGCCTCGTTCGACATCGCCATCCGGCTGTGCCTGGCCCGGCGCACCAGCTGAAATAGCCATCAGCGCCAGGCAAATGGAAACGGGTTTGATCATCGCATGCTCCCATCATGTCTTGTGCAATGATGCGCGACCAGCGGGATCACAACCTTGATCGGGGTCAAGTCGCGTCGCCTTTGCTGCCATCATCGCCGCACGCACCCCGCGCGCATTCGGGGTGGTTCGCCACATAGTCGTGCAGCGCCCTGCAAAGAGCACGCGCCCGGTCCAGATCATCGCGCCGCAGGGCCTCGCGAATGTCCTCGCAGATCATCAACTGGATCCGCTGCGGTCCCCTGTGCTGGCGCATCAGATAGTCACCCAAGGCCGCCGCCTGTGGCATGTCGCAGCGTTCGTGCAGACCGATGGCCGCGATTTCTTCCTCGGTCAGATCGGTCATCCCCATCATATCTTCCAGAGTGATCATCGCCCCACCTTTGCGGTTGTTTATTATGCCCTGATCATATCCCTGCAGACAGTCGAGGGCATTGATCCCGGTCAATCTGGGCCACATGTCGCGGGTCTTGAAGGTGTTCACCATATTGCCCGATTTCCGGCCGTTCCCTGCCGTGATGCCCGCATACCCAAGGGAAATCAGAACACTTTCTAAGGTAAGCAGAATGCCCAAACTTCCCGGATTTCAGGCCTTTGCCGCGCTTGTCGCGACCGCCTGCCTGGCGCTGCCAGCAACGGCGGCGACGGTCTACAACAACGGCCTCGTCAACAATCTGACCAGCGCAGAACCAAGCGGCGTTCAGGTCTCGGCGACCACAACGTTGAACGTCCTTGGGGGCGGTGTTGTAACCCAACCGCCGAGCACAAGCAGCGGCTTCGCCGCCGCCGCGGCACAGCTCAACCAGGGCTCGACCGTGCGCGTCGACGGCGGCTTTCTGCAGGGCGGAGAGCAGGCGGTCAGCGGTTTTGCCGGGCAAGGCATTCGCGTCGCAGACAGCACCGTCGAGGTGATGTCCGGAACGGTCGTTGGCGGCACCAATTCGTCCAGCGGTTTTAGCGGAGTAGCCATCGACGCGACAAACAGCACTGTCACCATCACAGGCGGCACCGTCCGCGCGGGCGACAATACCGGATCAGGGTTCGCCTTCAACGCAATCCGGCTGTTCAACAGTTCAGATCTGCAGATGAGCGGCGGAACAGTGACACATGCCAATGCAGGCAACAGCCTGGCCACGATCCAGGTCGGCAACAGCAGCACTGCCACCTTCACCGGTGGGACGGTCTCTCATTCCGGATTTGGCAGCCAGGGCGCACTCCAGGTTCTGGACACCGGCATGGCCGACATTTTCGGCGGCATCTTCACCGGCGGTATCCGCGTAAACTCGGGCGGAACGCTCAACATCTACGGCCAGGATTTCAACTTCAACGGCAATGTCTTGACCGGGCTGTTGGACAACGGCGACGTGTTCAATACCTTCGTGACCGTCCAGGCCGGGGGCGCGCTGAACCTGATCACGGCTGCCATCCCGCTGCCGGCGTCCGTGCTGATGCTGCTGGGCGCGCTGGCGGGTCTGGGCACCTTCGGGCGGTCCCGCGCACGCGTGGCCTGACCCGCCCTTTGTAAGAAACCAACATCGGCGCCCCGTGAACCTGACGCAAACGTCAGCCACCGGGCGCCTTTGTTTCAGATCCGGTTACACGTCGCTCACATAGACGCGCCGATCGCTGAAACCCGCGTGAGGCCCACTGCCCCGTGCACGCCCCTTGCCTTAGGTGACGTCCAGGACATCACCCAAGCCAAGGACACTCAAAATGACCGATTTCCGCAACACCGCCTGGACCGTGCTGATCGCCGGTGCCCTGGCCACCATCGCATTCGACCTCTTCGGTCAGACCCTGTCGCCGCTGCTGGCCGCGCTGCCCACGCTGGGCCCGAAACTGGCGCCCGTCCCACTGGCCCAAGCCGTCCTGGCCGAGGTCACAGGCATCCCCGGCAAAGAGCTGCGGGCCCTGGGCATCCCCCACGGCCTGCATGTCG
>CAYWND010000153.1:0-6716 GCA_964459085.1 uncultured Oceanibium sp.
TCACCGGCGGCCACGAACAGACCATCGTCGCGGTCAATAACGGCGACATCGATGGCGGTGTCACCTGGGCCGATGGCCAGGGCAACTGGGAAGACGGTTACAACTCGGGCGCGCTACGCAAGGCGGTTGATGCCGGTCTGGTGGACATGAACAACATGGTCCAGATCTGGAAATCGAACGTGATCCCCGAAGGTCCGATCGTTCTGCGCAAGGCACTGCCCGCTGACGTGCGCGCGACCATGACCGAACTGGTCGATGGCCTGCACGAGCGGGACGCAGATTGTGCCTATGGCGTGGCCGCAGGCGACACGCTGGGCTTCCAGCCGGTCACGCACGAGACCTACATCTCGATCGTCGAAGCGCGCAAAGCCAAGATTGGAGGCTAGTCGCGTTTTAGAGCACGTCCGGCAGCCCCGCTGGGCTGCCGGATCCTTGTTTCGGGGATCAGGATGACAGACGCAGCCGTCGGGATCGCGCCGCAGAGCGTGGACAGCATTCAATCCAGCTATATGGCGCAGGTGCAGCGCCGACGGCTGTATGGCGGGCTGACCCTGCTGATCTTTATCGTACTGATGGTGTCCGGTTTCAACATCGCCGATGACCGCAACGCAGGCGGGTTCTGGGATGGCTTGCACCAGATCGGGGACTATCCGGCCGATGTCTTGACCGAGGCGTGGGAGAAGCGGGCCGATCTGCCTGGGCTGATCGCCAAGTATTTTCCGGCGCTGGTCGAGACGATCAACATCGCCGCGGTCTCGACGCTGATCGGGGCTCTGGGGGGACTGTTCCTGTCGCTGCTGGGCACCCGTGGCCTGGCCAAGTGGCCTCGGTTGATCCCGCTGTTTCGGCGCATCTCGGACATCATGCGCGCGGTCCCCGAGATCGTGATCGCGCTGGTTCTGATCTTTGTGCTGGGTGGTGGTCCGGTGCCCGCGATGATCGCGATTGCGATCCATACGGCCGGTGCGCTGGGCAAGATGTTTTCCGAGGTTGCCGAGAATGCGGATCTGAAGCCTGTCGAGGGTCTGGCTTCGACCGGGGCGACGTGGTCACAGCGGATGCTGCTGGGCGTGCTGCCGCAGGTCGCGCCGAACTATGTCAGCTATACGCTGCTGCGATTCGAGATCAACATTCGCGCCTCGGCCATTCTGGGGTTCGTCGGCGCAGGTGGGCTGGGCTACGAACTGCGCAACGCCATGGCATGGGGTCCTGGCCGGTTTGACGAGGCGGGCGCCATTTTCATCCTGCTGTTCGGGACAATCGTCTTTTTCGACCAGGTATCCAGCCGCTATCGCAATCGCCTGACCGAGGGGCAAGCCCAATGACCGCGACCGATCTGGGCCTTGCCAAGCACCAGGCTGACAAACTGTTCCAGCGCAAGCGGCTGATCGGTTTCGGGATCCCTGCGGTGATCGCGGTCTATCTTGTCTATGTCTTATTTGCCTTCGATCTGCAGGGCCTGGCGCAACGGGCCAATCTGGACAATGCGGTGACGCTGGCCTCGGACAGTTGGTCCCACAAGGTTCATGTCACGCGAAACAACCGCACGGGCGAGATCGACTATGCGGTCGAGGGCGAGCGCAAGGGCCGCTATCCCGAAGGTCAGCGGCCGGCCTGGGTCACCGGGGACGAGGTGCTGACCATTGATCTGGGTGGCGGTCATGTGGTGCGCTACCTGCCCGACAATCGAACCGAGATCGAGATCCCGGGCTTTCCGCTGATCGAGGCGCGGGCCGAGGGTCGCAGTGTCGCGACCAACCTGCCGCAGGATCTGCCGGACTGGATCTCTGCTTCGGACCGGCGGGTGGCCATCCACACCACCGAAGGCCGCATCACGCTGACTGGCGCGCGGACAGAGGTGTTCAACTATTTCCCGGGGTGGGAGTTGTTCTGGTTCACCCTGGACAGCCCCTACCACGGGCAGGGCCTGGGGACGATCCTGTTCGGCGACCGTTTGCATCCGGCGCGGCCCAACCTCTCGGGCGCTGTGTCGGACTGGTGGAACAACGCCATGTGGCGGTACAAGGACGTCGCCTGGGCAATTGGCGAGACGATGCTGATGGCCTTTCTGGGCACCATGGGGGCCGCGATCATTGCCCTGCCGCTGGCGTTTCTGGCGGCCAAGCGGTTCTCGCCCTGGATGATCCTGCGGGCTGCGACACGGCGGTTGTTCGATTTTGTGCGTGGCGTGGATGCGCTGATCTGGACGGTCGTTCTGGCCCGCGCCTTCGGTCCCGGCCCTCTGACCGGTGCGTTGGCGATCCTGATCACGGATACGGGCACCTTTGGCAAGATTTTCTCGGAAGCGTTGGAAAACGTCGATCAAAGGCAGATCGAGGGCGTCGCGTCGACCGGTGCCAAACCGGTGCAACGCTATCGTTTTGGCGTGATCCCGCAGGTGGTGCCTGTGCTTCTGGCGCAGATCCTGTATTTTTTGGAATCCAACACCCGGTCGGCCACCATTATCGGGGCCATCACCGGCGGCGGCATTGGGCTGATGTTGACACAGGCCATCCAGACCCAGAAGGATTGGGAAGAGGTGGCGTACTACATCGTGCTGATCGTCGTGATGGTGATGTTCATGGACTGGCTGTCCGGCTGGCTGCGCGGCAAGCTGATCGGACGAAAGGACTGATGCGGCGGATTCTGATTACCGGCTGCAATCGCGGGATCGGGGCTGCGCTGGTCGCGGCAACGCGGGCTGCCGGAGACTTACCGATCGGTACCACACGGGACGGCCGCGACGGGACAGTTGCGCTGGTGCTGGACACTCCCGACACGATTGCCGACCAGTTGGCGGATATCGGTCCGGTCGATGTGCTGATCAACAACGCCGGAGTGATTACACCGCAACGCCAATCGCCGCTGGACATGGACTTTCCCGGGTTCGCGCAGACGCTGACGATCAACACCATTGCCCCTTTGGCCGTGGCGCAGGCGGTGCTGCCCCGACTGCGCCAGAGTGCGGCCCCAAGGATCCTGACGATATCGTCCCAGATGGCATGGATGGGTTACCGCAAGGCCGACCGGATCGCGTACCGGGCATCCAAGGCGGCGGTGAACAAGGTCATGCAGGGCCTGGCCACGGCGCTGGAGCCCGAGGGGATCCCGGTGGTCCTGATCGATCCGGGTTGGGTGCGCACGGATATGGGCGGGGCCGATGCCGATGAAGACGCAGGCGAGGTCGCGCGGGGCATTCTGGCGATTGCGACGCGCCTGACGATGGACGATACCGGAAAGTTCTTTCGTTTTTCCGGCGAGCAGAGAGAGTTTTGATCGTGGCACGCCTATCGGCCAAGGACCCCTTCATTCACCCTGCCTGCGAGATCACCGACAGCGAGTTTGGCGCCTATGTCGAGATCGGCAAAGGCAGCCGTGTCGCGCATTCGCGGCTGGATGACTACAGCTATTGCGACCGCTACGCCGATATCGCCAACGCACGGATCGGCAAGTTCGCCAACATCGCGGCTTTTGCCCGGATCGGGGCAACCGATCACCCGCTACATACCGCGTCATGTCACCATTTCCTGTACCGCTCGGACGACTATTGGGATGATGCGCCGCGGGACGAGGCGTTTTTCGCGCATCGCAGATCCCGGTTGGCTCATATCGGGCACGACACCTGGATCGGTGCGGGTGCAATGATCAAGCCCGAGGTGACGCTGGGCGATGGCGTGGTCGTGGCCGCAGGTGCGGTGGTGACCAGGGATGTCGCGCCTTACACCATTGTTGCCGGAACACCTGCCGTGCCGTTGCGCCTGCGGCAGCCGGCCGAGATCGCAGACCGCCTGATCGCGCTGGCCTGGTGGGATTGGTCCCATGACGCGCTGCGCGACGCCCTGCTGGACTTTCGCGCGCTGACCGCCGAGGCATTTCTGGACAAGTACGAGGCTTAGGTTTCCAGCGTCAGTGTCACACGATCCCCGGCAAACCAGGTGCGGCCGTATTCCACCGGCTGGCGCTTGCCATCGACGTTCACGCCCGATGACCTGAGCAGCGGATCGCCCTCGGATATTTGCAGGTGCAGCGCCTGTGTGGCGGTGGCCCGGGTTGCCGTCAGGCGGGTTGTGGCGCGGGTGTAATCGTCGATACCGACGGCTTTCAGCGCCTCGGTGACGCTGCTGATTTCTTGCAGCACGGTGCTCAGGCCGGGCAGACGGGTCAGGGGAAACAGGCTCTCGAACACGGCAATCGGCCGGTCGTCGGCCAGGGACAGGCCGAAATAGGCGCAGATCGGATCGCCAGGGGGGATATCCAGGGCCTGCGCCTCGCCCGGTGTGGCGGCGCGGTCCTCGATCTGCAGCACACGCTTTTCCGGCCTGCGGCCTGCCGCGATCAGGTTTTCATGGAACCGGACCCGTGATCCGATGGGGTAATCCGTAGGGGTCGAGGCGACAAAGGCCCCGGCGCCGCGGCGTGTCCGCACCAGTCCGTCCCGGACCAGCGCCGAGATCCCGTGGCGCACGGTGTGACGGTTCACACCGAACCGCTGAGCCAATGCGGCCTCGGTCGGCAGCTTGTCCCCGGGGCCATAGCGTCCCTCGACCAGATCGCTGCGCAAGGCATCCGCGATGGCCTGCCAGATCGGCGTTTTTCCCGAACCGTCACGCAATTTTCACAAAGCTCCCCTGTCTTTTTCAGGCCGGTATGGTAAGATATGTATAGTTGTATAGTATATCGGAAAGTTGTCGAGATGAAGGACAGTTTCGACGAGGAAAACCCCCGCAAGGCCTGGATGAGCCTGTTGGCCAAGGCGCCGGAAGGTCGGGTTGCACAGCTGCTGGATGCGGCCATGTCGCGCCCGGCGTTCTCGTGGCTGCGGGCGCCCGAGATCGGCAGCACCATGGTGCGCGCCCGTGCCGGGGGGACCGGCGCGTTGTTCAATCTGGGCGAGATGACCGTGACCCGCTGTGCCCTGACGCTGGAAAGCGGCGAGGTGGGACATGCCTACATCCAAGGCCGATGCAAGCCGGATGCCGAAGCCGCGGCGCTGGTCGACGCCTTGATGCAGACCCAGGCCGCAGAGGAGCTGCGCCGGACCGTGCTGGAACCGCTGGAGGCGGAACTTAGCGCTGCAAAGGCCGCCCGCGCGGCCAAGGCTGCCGCGACCAAGGTGGACTTCTTTACAGTCGCCAGAGGAGAGGACTGATGCAGGCCGAAACCCTGTCCGGCGGGTTCGGACAACCCGCCATCGAGTCGGCCCATGCATTTCGCAGCGTGATGGAGGCGATGGCCCGACCGGGCACGATCCACGAGATCAGCGGCGCCAAACCGCCGGTGCCATTGTCACCTGCTGCGGGCTGCGTGCTTTTGACGTTGTGCGACACGGAAACGCCTGTCCATCTGGCCGGTGATGCGGACTGCGATGATGTGCGTGGCTGGCTGGCCTTTCACACGGGGGCGCCGCTGGTCGGCCCGTCGCACTGCATGTTCGGCGTGGGCACGTGGGAGGCGTTGGGGCCGCTGTCGTCCTATCCGGTCGGGTCGTCGGAATACCCCGACCGGTCCGCGACGCTGATTGTGGAACGGGCCCAGCTTGGCAATTCGGGTGCCACCCTGACTGGCCCGGGCATCAAAGACCAGGCGGCGTTGTCTTTGCCCGAGGTGCAGGCGTTCCAGGAAAACCGCCGGATGTTCCCGCTGGGACTGGATTTCATCTTTACCCATGGCAGCCGCCTCGCCGCGCTGCCACGGACCACGGAGGTACGCTGATGTATGTTGCTGTCAAAGGCGGCGAGCGTGCAATCGAAGGGGCGCACGCCTGGCTGGCCGAAGAACGACGGGGCGACACGGACATCGCGGAACTGAGCGTGGCGCAGATTCGCGAACAGCTGAGCCTGGCCGTCAATCGGGTCATGGCCGAAGGGTCGTTGTTCGATCCCGACCTTGCCGCGTTGGCGATCAAACAGGCGCGCGGCGATCTGATCGAGGCGATCTTTCTAGTGCGTGCCTATCGCACCACGTTGCCACGGTTCGGAACCACCCGGCCGGTGGATACGGCCGCGATGGCCTGTGATCGGCGCATCTCGGCCACGTTCAAGGATCTGCCGGGGGGGCAGGTGCTGGGCCCGACATTTGATTACACCCACCGGTTGCTGGACTTCAAACTGGCCGCTGACGGGGATGTGCCCCCGGCGCCGGTGCGCGAGGCGGACCCTGAAGAGGTGCCACACGTGACCGAGTTCCTGAACCGCGAGGGGCTGATCGAAGAGGCGCCTGCCTGCGACGCACAGCCCCCCGATCTGACCCGCGAACCGCTGGAGATGCCAGCGGATCGCGCCCTGCGCCTGCAGGCGCTGACCAGATCGGACGAGGGCTTTGTCCTGGGCCTGGCCTATTCGACCCAGCGTGGCTACGCGCGTAACCATGCCTTTGTGGGCGAGTTGCGCATCGGGTCCGTGCCGGTCGAGATGGACATCCCCGAATTGGGCTTTGCCATCGAGATCGGCGAAGTGACCCTGACCGAATGCGAAACCGTGAACCAGTTCAAGGGATCCAAGACCGAGCCGCCACAGTTCACCCGCGGATATGGGCTGGTTTTTGGCCAGACCGAACGCAAGGCCATATCAATGGCGCTGGTTGATCGTGCGCTGCGGTGGGAGGAGTTGGGCGAAGACAATGTCGGTGCCCCGGCGCAGGACGCCGAGTTTGTGCTGTATCACGCCGACAACATCCAGGCCACGGGGTTCCTGGAACACATCAAGCTGCCTCATTAT
>CAYWND010000154.1:0-6671 GCA_964459085.1 uncultured Oceanibium sp.
CCTTGAGACCAGCAGTTTCCGAGCTGGGAATACGGTGGATCATCGACATGTACTCTTCTTCGATCCGCTCCAGATCGAGGGGGAAGAGGTCGGCCCGGAAACTGTCGGGCACCGCGAATTCGAACCTCGCAGGCGCATTTTCCTCGTAGGGCCCCAGGATCCAGCCGCCGCGCTCTTCACGCACATACCACTTGGCATCCGCATCGCGCAGAACCGGGTGCTCGCCATGGGTCTTGCGCCATTCGACAAGCGCGGGATCAGGTTCGGTCACGATGTACTGGTGCTCGACCGGGATCGCCGGGAACTTGATGCCCAGCAGTTGCGCCGTCCGCTGAGCATGGTTGCCGGTTGCCGTCACCACATGCTCTGCCCTGATCTCGAACCTCTCGTCGGACGGGATCAGGTTGCCGCCTTTCTCGACCATGACGGTGCCGCGCACGATCCATTCGGACCCGGTCCACTCGTAGCTGTCGACCTGACGCTTGCGCAGGATCTCGACCCCGCGCTGGCGTGCACCCTTGGCCATGGCCTGGGTCACGTCGGCCGGGTTGATATAGCCGTCCGTTGGGTGATAAATCGCGCCTTCCAGATCCTCGGTCCGCACCAGCGGCCAACGGTCCTTGATGTCCGCGGGCGAAAGCCATTCGTAGGGGATGCCGACCGTTTCGGCGGTCGAGGCATACAGTTGATATTCGTCCATCCGCGCCTGGCTTTGCGCCATCCGCAGGTTGCCCACGACCGAAAACCCGGCGTTCAGGCCGGTTTCGTCTTCCAGGGTCTTGTAGAACTTCACCGAATAGTCGTGGATGTGGCTGGTCGCATAGCTCATGTTGAACAGCGGCAGCAGACCGGCCGCGTGCCAGGTCGACCCGCTGGTCAACTCGTCCCGCTCCAGAAGCAGCACATCCGACCAGCCCGCCCGGGCCAGATGATAGGCAATCGAGGCGCCAACCGCCCCGCCACCAACGACAACCGCACGCGCATGCCTCGCCATATCACGATCTCCCATTCAGCCCGTTTCGGCGGAATTTACGCGAACCGGCCAAAAGGGGAAGGTTCAGGACGACCGTCAAGCGATGGAATCCGACCTGAGCCATACCGGGGCGAGGCGCTGCCGCGCGCTCTGGGGCATTTGAAAGGGACAGCTCGCCCTGGGAATGCCGGACCCGAGATCAGCCCGCAGGTCTGGGCGATGGGCCGCCCATGCCGGGAATATCCAACTGCTTGAGGAACTCTTCGGCCGTATCTATCGACGTATTGCCCCGGACCCGGATCGCAAAATTGTTGGACACCCGAAGCGTCAGATCCACGACCTTCTTCTGATCGCCCGAAACGTCCGAGAACGTATACCCGGCCAATTGCACTGGCCGGATCTCGGTCCCTTCCGCGACACCATGGGTCTGCGGCGACCGGTCCGAGACGATCAGCAACGCCTGGCGCCCCGAGGTATACAGGACTGCCGTGCCCTCGCCGTCCAGTTTCTCGCCCTTGTTCACGACCGGCTCGTTGCTGGTCTTGCCGATCCGCTTGTCAATCGCGGCCCAGGCCAGGTCCACGGTCTCGCCGGTCAGATAATCGGTACGCTGCCACCGGTCATAGGCCTGCGGCATCGCAGCGATGTCGGATCGGCGCGGGTTGCGGCGACTGGACCCGGTTTCACCATCCGAGGGTGCATTCAGGAACGTCTTGAGAAACTCGGCAATCGGGCTGGGCTTGGACGGCGCGTCCGGGGCACCCTGTGGTTCGGCAGCGGCCAGGACGGTCTCTTGCGGGGCATCGGTGGCACCGCCGCCAACTGCCGGTACACCCTGAACCACATCGACGGGTGTCGTGTCAGCGGCCCCCGCATCATCCTGCCCCGCTATCTGGGCCGTGACCTGCTGAGCGGCCGCCGCAACCTCTTGCGGCACCAATGCCTCCAGGTCGCCGCCGGACAGCCGATAACCGATGGCCGCCGCAGCGCCCGATGACAGGATCAATCCCAGGATCATGAAGATTTTCATGCCAGTGTCCTTGTCCCCGAATCCCAACCCTCGAATTTCGAGAGATGAATATATGCATCTATCCGGCATTCTTACGGCGAAATGGTTCAGAAATGAGGCAGATTTCCCCCTGTTTTCCGCGAATGCTTGTCATGTTTGATGGCCCGGCGCATAGTCGATCGATCTCTCGCGCAAACCAGGGATGGACCCATGAAACTGCTGAACGCGGCGATCGCCGCCCTTGCCACCGGACTGGCAACACTCGCCGCTGCCGCTGATCTGCCGGATCTCGACGGCCGCGAGATCGTCTTTGTGACCGAAAACGCCTATCCGCCGCTTCAGTTCATCGACCCCAAGACCGGCGATGCCGTGGGCTGGGAATACGACGCAGTGGCCGAGCTGGCCGAACGTCTCAACTTCACGGTCGTGATCCAGAACACCAGCTGGGACGCGATGATCGCAGCCGTCAGCGAGGGCCAGTACGATGTCGGCATGACCGGGATAACGATCCGCGAGGACCGCAAGGAAAAGGTTGACTTTTCAGATGCCTACATGCGGTCCGAGATGTTCATGCTGGTCCGTGCGGACGAAGATCGGTTTGCTGACGCCGCCGCTTTTGCCGCCAATGACGACCTGCTGATGGGCGCGCAGGCGGGGACCACACCATTCTATGTTGGCGTCTACGACGTGCTGGACGGGAACGAACAGAATCCGCGTATCTCTCTGTTTGAAACCTTCGGCGCCTCGATCCAGGCGCTGAAAACGGGCGATGTCGATTTGGTGCTGACCGACGGCACGGCCGGTCAGGGATACGTGCGTGCCAATCCCGAAACCTACAAGCTGATCGGCGACCCGTTGGGGACCGAGGATTTCGGGTTTATCTTCCCCAAGGGATCGGATCTGGTCGCGCCACTGAACGCTGGCATTGCCGCGATGAAGGCTGATGGCACCATCGATGCGCTGAACAGGCGCTGGTTCCTGGAGTACAAGCTGGGTGAGTGACGCGCCGTCGCGGCGCGCAACCACGCGCAGCATGACCCCGTGAACAGCACCAAAGACGACTTTCCCTGGTGGCTGCTGCTGACCGCAGGGGTGGGCCTCTATCTGGGCTGGCAGGTCTGGCAGGACGAAGGGTCCGCGCGGATCTTTGCAACGCTGGCCAAGGGCGCCTGGATCACAATCTTTGTGACCCTGATCGCCTTTGGCGGCGCGACGCTGATCGGCCTGGTGGTCGCGATGGGGTCGTTGTCACGCTATTTGATCTTCCGCCAGATCGCCCGGCTGTATATCGAGGTGTTTCGCGGCATCCCGATCCTTGTCCTGCTGCTGTATGTGGCCTTCGTGTTTGCCCCTGCGCTTGTGGCCCTTGCAAACTGGGTGCTCTCGCCATTCGACCCCGACCCGATCCGCACCCGCGATTTCTCGTTCCTTTGGCGCGCCGTGCTGGCCCTGCTGATCAGCTACTCGGCCTATATCGCCGAGGTATTCCGGGCGGGCATCCTGTCCGTTGAACGGGGCCAGATCGAGGCGGCCGAGGCGCTGGGCCTGACCCGCTGGCAACGCTTTGTGCTGATCATCCTGCCACAGGCGATCCGCACCATGTTGCCGCCGCTGGGCAACTTTTTTATCGCCATGGTCAAGGACAGCTCGCTGGTGTCGGTCCTGGGGGTGGCCGATCTGACCGGGATTGCCCGCACAACCGCGGCCGGCAACTTTCAGTACTTCGAAACCTACAACATCCTGACCTATATCTATCTAAGCATGACGATCACGCTTAGCCTTGGGCTGCGGTGGATCGAACAGCGCATCAATTCACGTCCCCAGCCCAGCGGCTGAGGACCAGCCGGAGGCCGCCCAATGACCAACCCCCTGACCGCCCCATTCGAGACGCCGTTTGGTATTCCGCCCTTCGGCGCGGTCCAGGATCATCATTTCGAGCCCGCCTTCGAACAGGCAATGGCCGCGCATCTGGCCGAGATCGAGGCGATCGCCGGGAACCCGGATCCCGCGACCTTTGAAAACACCATCGATGCCCTGGAACGCGCGGGGTCGCATCTGCGTCAGGTCGCGGGTGTGTTTTTCAACCTGGCCGGCACCGACGCCACGGACGGGATCAAGGCCGTGCAACGCAACGTTTCGCCCCGGCTTGCGGCCCACCGGTCCGAGATCATGTTGAACCAGGCGCTGTTTGCGCGCGTCGACGCACTGGCCGCCGATGCCGACACGCTTGCTCTGACGGATGAACAGCGCCGCGTTCTGGACCTGACGCTGAAAGACTTCGAACGCGCAGGCGCACGTCTGGATCAGGCCGGGCGCGCGCGGCTGAAGGCCATCGCGCAAGAGTCGGCGCAACTGGGCACGACCTTTGGGCAGAACGTGCAAAAGGATGAAGAGGACTGGCACCTTGCCCTGTCCTCGGACGATCTGGACGGCTTGCCCGAATTTGTGATTTCGGCCGCGCGTGGCGCCGCTGCCGAACGTGGCATGGACGGGCATATCGTTACCCTGTCACGCAGCCTGATCGTGCCGTTCCTGCAATTCTCCCCCCGCCGGGATCTGCGGCAACAGGCATTCGAGGCCTGGGCCGCGCGCGGCGACATGCGGGAAGAAACGCGCACGATTCCGCAGATCACCGCCCTGCTGGCCCTGCGCCAGGAACGCGCGCAACTGTTGGGCTATGACACCTACGCGGCCTACCGGCTGGAACCGGAAATGGCCAAGACCCCGGACGCGGTGCGCGATCTGCTGATGGCAGTCTGGACGCCCGCCCGCGCGCAGGCGGAACGGGACGCCGAGAAGCTGACACAGATGCTGCACGAGGATGGCGTGAACGATGACCTCGCGCCCTGGGACTGGCGGTTCTACGCCGCCCGCCTACAAAAGGCCGAGCACGACATCGACGAGGCCGAGATCAAACCTTATCTGCAACTCGACAAGATGATCGAGGCCGCATTCGACTGCGCCACGCGCCTGTTCGGCCTGACATTCGCGCCGCTGGACATCCCATTGCACCACCCGGACGCCCGCGCCTGGGAGTGCCGCAAGGGCGACCGGCACATGGGGATCTTTATCGGGGACTACTTCAACCGCGCGCAAAAACGGTCGGGCGCCTGGTGTTCGCGCTATCGCGGACAGTCCAAGCTGGATGGCGAGGAACGCCCCATCGTTCAGAACACCTGCAATTTCGCCAAGCCCCAGGACGGTCAGCCCGCGCTGCTGACCTTCGATGACGCCCGTACGCTGTTCCACGAGTTTGGCCACGCGCTGCACGGGCTGATGTCGGACGTGACCTACCCGTCGATCTCGGGGACGTCCGTGGCACAGGACTTCGTCGAGTTGCCCAGCCAACTTTATGAACACTGGCTGGGCACGCCGCAGGTGCTGTCGCAGTTCGCGGTCCACGCCGACACCGGCGCGCCGATGCCGGCTGCGCTGCTGGATCGGCTGCTGGCGGCAGAGAACTTCGATCAGGGGTTTGCCACCGTGGAATACGTCGCCTCGGCGCTGGTAGACCTCGACTTCCACACCAGCCCACCCCCCGCCGACCCGATGGCGCGGCAGCGTGACGTCCTGGCCGATCTTGGCATGCCCTCGGCCATCACAATGCGCCATGCCAGCCCGCATTTCCTGCACGTCTTTTCCGGCGACGGATACGCCTCGGCCTACTATTCCTACATGTGGTCCGAGGTCATGGATGCCGCCGCCTTCGCCGCATTCGAGGGGACCGGCGACGTCTTTGATCCCACCACCGCCGACGCCCTGGCCCGGCATATCTACTCGGCCGGCGGATCCCGTGATGCAGAGGACCTGTACAAGGCGTTCCGCGGTCGGATGCCGGGGGTCGAGGCCCTGCTGAAACAGCGCGGATTGGCAGCCTAAGGTCCCGAATCGGACGACGGTCCGGTGGCAGAATAGCCGCCTCCAGGCACATTGCGGCAGCCGCGACGCCTCGAATACGTGAGATTTGCAAGTATTCGCGCAAAAAAGCCGCCAAAACACCTGGGTTTGCACTTGTACTACCCGCGCCCCGTAAATACCAATGTAGGGCACCAACGCTGTGGGGATAACGCCGAAAGTGTTCGGCAGCCAAAGCGGCAAGTAATCAAATCAACAAGAAAGACGGCAAGGCATGGCTGAAGAACAGACTGTAGACAAGGCTGAACTGCTGGCGCTCAGCGCGGACGTGGTTTCGTCCTATGTAGGGAACAATTCGGTCGCCCCGGAAAAAGTCACCGAAATGCTCAAGTCGGTCTATGAAACGATGACTACGCTGTCGGGACCCGAGGTCAAGGAACCCGAGGAACTGATCCCAGCGGTGCCGATCAAGAAATCGATCACCAACGACTACATTATCTGTCTGGAAGACGGGAAAAAGCTCAAGATGCTCAAGCGGCATCTGGCAACCGCCTACGACATGACGCCCGACGATTATCGCGCAAAATGGGGGCTGAAGGCCGATTATCCCATGGTCGCGCCCAGCTATGCCGCCAAGCGACAGGAACTGGCCAAGAAAATCGGCCTGGGACGCAAGCCCAAGCGCAAGTCCTGATTCTATGTCCTGATCGACGGGTTGCGCGGACCCGCGCGACCACGTAAAACCCGGCGGCGCAATTTGCGCCGCCTTTTCATTTCGGAACCCGATGCCATGAGCGCGCCCAAAAAGCTCTTCATCAAGACCTACGGCTGTCG
>CAYWND010000155.1:0-6657 GCA_964459085.1 uncultured Oceanibium sp.
ATAACCGGGGCGGGTCTGCCCGAGATCTGGCAGGACATCTGCACCCTGGCCCAGGCGCGGCGCGACAGCGGCAATCTGGATCGTACCCGGACCGACCAGCAGGTCGCGCATTTCCAGTCGGAACTGGCCGCGATGCTGACCGACCGGCTGGACCGCGACCCGGTCCTTGCCGATCTCAGCCGCGATCTGCAACAGTCCGTGGCTCAGGGCAAGCTGCCCCCGGCCGAAGCCGCGCGCAGCCTGGTTGACCGGCTGGTCGGAACCGATGGGGCCAGCGACGCAACAAAGCCAAGGACAGGTATTGACGGCCTGCCCCCAAAACCGTAAGAGGCGGGCCTTGAGTTTCCCGCGGCCTGCCCACCGGGGCGGATCCCGCGTCAACCGATTCAGAGAACAAGGACGATACCCATGTCTCGCCGCTGTGAACTTTCCGGCAAGGGCGTGATGGTCGGCAACAACGTCAGCCACGCCAACAACAAGACCAAGCGCCGGTTCCTGCCGAACCTCAACGACGTGACGCTGCAGTCCGATACCCTGGGCCGCTCGTTCAAGTTCAAGATCGCCGCATCGACCCTGCGCTCGGTCGATCACCGTGGCGGGCTGGACGCCTACCTGTCCAAGGCCAAGGACGCGGATCTGTCCGCGAACGCGCTGAAGGTCAAGCGCGAGATCGAAAAGGCACAGGCCAGCGCCTGATCCCTGCCAATGTCAAAATTACAAACCCCGCCGGTCCGACCGCGCGGGGTTTTGTCGTCTCTGGGCATGTCTCATCCTTGTTGATCAGCGTCCAACCCCCGGCCCCTGTCGTCATTCCGCGCGGCCCAGATCGATGTCGATGGCCGTCCCATCCCCGCTGACATCGAACCGCACCTTGCCCCAGTCCGGCGGCCCGAACCGTCCGCGTGCGCCGTTCGAAAAGCCATAGGCCTCGGACGGAATGCCCAACAGGTTCAGGTCCAGCGTGCCGTCCATGTCCTCGTCATAGATCACCGAAACCCCATAGCTGCCGGGTTCGAGCCCGGGAAAGGTCACCCGCCCCTCGCCGCGGCCGTTCACGGCGGCTGCGGCGTCCGCCATGGGCTGCTTCAGCCACGCCGCCTCGCCCGCGAACAGCGTGACCAGAACCTGGCCCCGCGCTGCATGCGCACCGTGAACGCGGACCGTCAGGTCCGCGCCGGCCGCTGGTGCGACCAGAAAAGCGGAAAGGACAAGCCCACGCAGTATCACGGGTCCCGCCGCAGCGTGTCGCGGATGTCCAACAGGCAGTCATAGCTGCGGAATGCCAGAAGGAAAAACTCGAAGATCACGCGCGTCAGCAGGCAGCCGAACACCAGCGCCATGATCCACGCCCAGTTGTCATGCACATACAACCAGTACGCGCCATAGACCGTACCGGCGATCCCGGCCCAGAACAGCAGCTCCAGTATCACCGGGGCGACCATCCTTCGAAACCTCAGAACGTCTACAACCATGTTCATGGGCCACCTCTCGCGGTCTTGCATCCAAGGTCACAGTTTACCGCAGATGTCGCGATGCGCACAGGGCTCTGCCAGTGCGTCGCCCAAGCCACGGCCGCTCTGACGGCCTGTTCGATTCCCCACGCGGCGGCGGGTTCGGACCCAAAGGGCTGGCTTTTCGGGGCGGCGCCGGCCGGGGGTGTAAGGTCGGCGACCGGATCGGGCGTCGCACACCTACCAGATCTACTGCACCGAACTTACGGGTGTCCCGCGCGGCGCACTACAAGTTGCACCGCGCCTCTACCTCGGCGCCCCATCCCAGATAGCGCTCGATGAAGGCCTGTGCGCGGGCATCCTTGCGCCGCTTGAGCGTGCCGAAATGGTCAGGGTCCAGGATGATGCGCGCCGCCAGATCCTGATCACCCGTGCTCAGCATGGCATCCGCCACCTTCTGCGCACAGGCACAGACCTCGCGGCCCGGGGTACGCTCGGTGCTCAGGCAGGCATACTCGGTCGGCCGGTCCTGCGCCACCGCGCCCGCACCGACCCACAGCAGCAGGCCCAAGCCGATTACCGCCGGCATACCTCCCTGCCGCCGCACCTCGCGCATTCAGCCCCCCGCCCCGATCAGTTCGTCAACCCACGCCGGAACGACCTCGGTCGCGGGGCCGATCCGGCGCTGATCGAACAGCCCCGTCGACTGGCTGGGCTCCAGATTCAACTCCAGACACGGCGTGCCCGCCGCGCGCGCCTGGGCGACATAGCCCGCCGCCGGATAAACCTCGCCCGAGGTGCCGATGGCAACGAACAGATCGGCCCGTGCCAGCGCCACCTCGATCTCGTCCATCCGATAGGGCATCTCGCCAAACCACACCACATCGGGGCGCAGCGCCGCCGTACCGCATGTGGGGCAGCGATCCGCCAACCGCATCACTGGCACCGCATCGGCCCGCACTCCGCACCCCGCACACAGGCTGCGCTGCAACTCGCCATGCATGTGGATTACGCCTTCGCTGCCTGCAACCTCGTGCAGGTTGTCGATGTTCTGGGTGACCAGGGTGACATCACGGACCGCCGCCAGCCGCGCCAGCGCCGCATGCGCCGCATTGGGCCGCGCCTCGGCCAGGTTTGCGCGGCGCGCGTTGTAGAATTCCAGCACCAGACCGGGATTGCGCGCGTACCCTTCGGGCGTCGCGACCTCGGCCAGATCATACTGATCCCACAGCCCGCCCACATCGCGAAACGTCCCCAGCCCGCTTTCGGCCGAGATACCTGCCCCGGTCAGCACAAAGATCGATCCGATATCCATGCGCCCCGCGGTAGCGCGAAACCGCCGCGCGGACAAGCTGAAGCATTTCTCTCGAAACCTTGACGCCCGTCCGCTTTGACCCGCGCGTCCCCTGTCCCTATCTGTGAGCGGTAAGCAAACCGTGCCGAGGCCCGCCATGCAGATCAACGCCGACTTCACCCGCCCCGCCACCTCGCATGACGGCCCCGACGCCTTCGTGCCCTCGCCCGCCCGCGGCGTGCACCGCCGGATGCTGGACCGCATCGGGGACGAGGTTGCCCGCGCCACCACCATCGTCCGGTTCGCCGCCGACGCCGAGTTCCACCAGCACACCCATGACGGCGGCGAGGAGTTCCTGGTCCTGGACGGCACGTTTTCCGACCAGTACGGGGATTTCGGCCCCGGCAGCTATATCCGCAACCCGCCCACCTCGTCCCACGCGCCGCATTCCGACGGCGGCACCACCATCTTCGTCAAGCTCTGGCAGATGGCGCCCGAGGATCGCACCTTCGTGCGCCTCAGGGCTCAGGACATCGACCCCCAGCCCGTGACCGACGGCATCCGCGCCCAGATCCTGCACAAGGACGCAACCGAGGAGGTCCGGATCGAGGTCTGGTCGCCCGGCACCCAGGCCCACGGCACCTCGGACAAAGGCGCCGAGATCCTGGTGATCGACGGCGGCTTCGAATTTGACGGCGAGGCCTATGGCAAACGCTCGTGGCTGCGCGTACCCGCAGGCCAGCCCTACCGCGTCCGCGCGACCGAGGAGGGCGCGCGGGTCTGGATCAAAGAGGGCCACCTGGCCCCCGAAAACATTCGCATCCCCGGCTGACCCGCCCCGCGACATGCCCGCCGTCCTCTTCGTCTGTCTCGGCAATATCTGCCGCTCGCCCGCGGCCGAGGCGGTGTTTCGCGCCCGCGCCCCCGCCGACTGGACCGCCGACAGTGCGGGAACCGGGGCCTGGCATGTGGGCAAGCCGCCCTACGGGCCGATGCAGACCGCTGCCCGCGCCCGGGGCTATGACCTGTCCCCGCTCAGGGCGCGGCAACTCTCGGACCGGGACTTCCACCGCTTTGACCTGATCCTGGGAATGGATGGCGAGAACCTGGCCGATCTGCGGCGCGCCGCGCCCGCCGATGCCCCGGCGCACCTGGTGCCGTTTCTGCCCGGCCAGGACATCCCGGACCCCTACTATACTGGCGATTTCGAGACCGCTCTGGACCTGATCGAACACGGCACCTCGCGGCTGCTGGCAGACCTGCCCCGCCCCTGAGGCGCACCGCTCACGCGCGGATGTGGAACCCGTCGCCGGCCTCCTGCACCTCGTCCGCATCCGCCTCCCGCGTCTCGACCCGCGCCACCACGGCCGCGGGCGGCCCGTCCTCCAACGCGCGCACCATGCCCGCCACCGCCTCGGCCGGGCCCGCCAGCAGCACATGGACCGACCGGTCCGGCGCGTTCATGACCCAGCCGCGCAGACCGGCCGCCTCGGCCTCCTGCTTGGTCCAGGCGCGGAACGCCACGCCCTGCACGCGGCCCGTGACCCTGGCCTCTACTGCTGCCTCGCCCATGCTGTCCTCCCCTCAGGTCCTGCGCCCCAAGCGCGCTCACCCGCCCCGGAACTCCATCCGCGCCGGATCGCTCAGGCTGAAATCCGAGGCCTCCTCGACCCAATGCACGATCAGCCAGTTGCCCTCGACCACGATCCGCTCGGGCACGAACCCGTCCGGATCGCCCAGATCGCCTTTCTGGAATTCGAATGCCGTGATCCGGGGCGAGTGCACCTCCAGCGTGATATAATCGAACGCCCCGCGCCCGGTATCGCGGGTCAGAAACATCCGCGCCGAGGACACCAGCAGCCCCGTCGTCACCGCCTGCAACAGATGCGGCGTCGCCCGGTCCATGCGCTTGTGAATGACCATCGGCGTGAACGGGATCGCCCCGGCCGAGGCGTCATAGGCCCAGTCCAGCCCATAGACCTCGATATCCCCCTCATGCCCCGGCGCGGTCGCATCCCCGCCCATCCCCGCCAGATCGAGATACCCTATGACACCCATCATCCCCCTCCGTTTGCCCAAGGATGGCCGAGGATGGGCGGCACATCAACCGTGGGGGCATTACCCGCCCCCAGCAAGATACGCCAGCAACAGGATCATCGCCCGCCCTACCAGCTTGATCGCCGCAACCACCTTGGTCGCCCGCTCCACGGCGTCCCCCGCCGCGTTCAGCATGTCTGACAATTGTCCCAGCTTGGGATAAGCGCGTGCCGATAGCGCCGCCGAGCGATAGATCGCGTCGATCTTCTCGTCATGCGAAACCCCTCCCAGCGCGGGAGCATCCCCCTCGGCACTGATCGCGCGCAATATCTCAGCGGTCGCCTCAACCTCGTTTGTAAGCAGCCCCTCTGAAACCTCGCCCACGGCCTCCAGCGCCTCGGCGATGCCATCCGTATCCTCAACGCGCATCTCGTCGATGCGCAGCTTCACGCGGGCTGTGACCGAGGCGCGGACATCCGCATCCGCCGCCCGGATATCGTCAGAGGCGGTGACGAGCGCAGACCGGAGCGCATCGACATCCTCGTCCTCCTGCACCTCGCCGCTCTCGACCAGCCTGCCGATCTGCTTGGCCGACAGCAGAAACTCGTCATGCATCCACTGCGGATCGTCGGTGAACATGTCATAAGCGTCATCAAGCCGACGGAACACCCGCGCACAGCCGCTGAAATGCTGCGGCAACCCATTGCCGTCGCGCATCTGATCCATCATATAGCGCACCCGCTTTAGCGCCGTCTGGTAAAGCGAGACATTCTCCGCGCCGGCAGGCACTGCCACGAGCGCCTGCCGCTCCGCCTCAACCTTGATCTGAGTGGCATAGGGAGATTGCTCCCGCATCCAGTCGCTGGTGATCTGGTTTATAAGATCAGCAATGTGATCCGGGCCTTTGCGCCAATCCAACCCGGGAATCAAAGCGATCTGCTTCTGCAAACCGCTATCAATCGGCCTGCCGCTCTTGAAGCCGTGATACCAATTAAGCTGCCAGAACGCCCAAGCCTGGCTGTTCAGCGCGTCCAAAGAGATCATCTCGAACGCATTCAGCCACGGGACGTCCAAATCCCACCAAAGGGGGGCCTCGAACAACAGAGCGGGGTTCACCTGGTCGGCGCGATGACAATCGAGGTCAACGGCTACCCAGAAAGCAGCCGACGGGGTTCCTCCAAGTTCAGAATAAATGGACGCGGCTGCCCTCGAAACGGATCTTGCAGATCTGGCGACAAGTGCGTCTGCGCCGGTCGTTTCTGCTTCGCGTATCAGTTCCGGAACCAGTAGGTTGATCGCGTTTGCGGCGTAATTCGCTGCGTGTGTGGCGCCATCTATTGGTCCGGCATTGTGCTGGCTCGCGCGGGCGGCATGCCTGAGAGGCACTTCCCCCATGATCACAGTCGATATTGCTGTCAGCAAAGAGCGATATGACTGCAAGACGAAATCGTCCTGAACACTGCGGGAAAGTGGAACTTTGTAAATTGTCGCAATTGCGGGGAGCGCGCGCAGCGCCGCACGACAAGAGATTATATCAGCCAGTTTTTGCGGCTTGCCTTCCAGCCAGTTTCGTAGTTGCGCCTGATCCATCTGTCTTATCGCTCGACCGGTGCGCCGGGTACGCTTGACGACCTGCGAAAACCCCCGCATATCCCCCACCATGACCAAGCTCAGCCATATCCGCAACTTCTCCATCGTCGCGCATATCGACCACGGCAAGTCGACCCTGGCCGACCGCCTGATCCAGTCGACCGGCACGGTCAAGGATCGCGACATGAAAGAGCAGTTGCTCGACAGCATGGATATCGAGCGGGAACGCGGCATCACCATCAAGGCCAACACCGTCCGCATCGACTATACCGCGCAGGATGGCCA
>CAYWND010000156.1:0-4130 GCA_964459085.1 uncultured Oceanibium sp.
AGGCCAAGCGGGCGCTGTGGTCCTCGTTCGGGATGGAGGATCACGAGATGCTGGATGCCGAGGGCGTGCGCGCCCATGTCGGCACCGACGTCTATCTGGGCGGCATGATCGACCATTCAGGCGGGCATATGCATCCCCTGAACCTGGCACTAGGTCAGGCGGCGGCGTTCGAGGGGTTGGGCGGCGTGATCCACGAACACAGCGTCGTCGAGGATGTGGACATGAACGCGGGTCTGGTGCGCACGGCGCGCGGCGAGGTGCGGGCGAAGACGGTTGTCCTGGCCGGAAACGCCTATCTGGGTCGGGTCGTGCCCGAGCTGACGAACCGGGTGCTGGCGGCCTCGACCCAGATGGTGGCGACCGCTCCGCTGGACGATCCGGCGGCGATCCTGCCTACCGATCTGTGCGTCGAGGATCTGCGCTACATCCTGGATTATTACCGCTTGTCGGCGGACGGTCGGCTGCTGTTCGGGGGCGGCACGGTCTATGGCGGCACCACGCCGCGCGATATCGAGGCCAAGCTGCGGCCGAATCTGGAGCGGCTTTTTCCGCAATTGGCCGGCGTTCGGATCACCCACGCCTGGTCAGGCAATTTTGCCCTGACCTTCAGCCGGGTGCCGCAGATGGGCAGATTGGGGGCAAATGCCTATTTCGCGCACGGCTATTCCGGTCACGGGGTCACCGGTAGCCATCTGTTTGGCCGGATATTGGCCGAGGCGATCAAAGGTGACTTGTCGCGGTTCGACACTTTTGCCAATTTGCCGTGGAACCCCTTTCCGGGAGGCCGGAGCCTGCGGGTGCCCTATTCCGTCATCGGAAGCTGGTGGTACGGGTTGCGCGACAGGCTGGGGATCTGAGTTCAACGGGAGAGCGAAATGAGAAAGATTATCCTGACGGCGACCAGCGCGCTGGTGGCGGGGGCCGCGTCGGCAGAGACGCTGAACATCTACAACTGGTCGGACTATATCGCCGAGGACACGATCGAGAAGTTCGAGGCCGAGACCGGGATCTACGTCAACTATGATGTCTACGACAGCAACGAGGTGCTGGAGGCCAAGATGCTGGCCGGATCCTCGGGCTATGACCTTGTGGTGCCGACCTCGGACTTTCTGCAGCGGCAGGTGGCGGCGGGCGTCTATCAGCCGCTGGACAAGTCCAAGCTGCCGAACCTGGCCAACATGGACGCGGCCCTGATGGCAAACGCGTCGGGGTATGATCCCGACAACGCGCATGCGGTCATCTACATGTGGGGCACCACCGGCATCGGCTATAACGTCGCGGCGGTCGAAGAACGCCTGGGCGCGGATGCGCCGACCGACAGCTGGGCGTTGGTGTTCGACCCGGAAGTGGTCGCGAAGCTGGCCGATTGCGGGGTCAGTTTCCTCGATGCACCGACCGAGATGCTGCCGGCGGCGATGAACTATCTGGGCCTGGATCCGAAGTCGACCGACAAGGGCGATATGGAGAAGGGCGCGGCCCTGATGGCCAGCGTGCGGCCGCACATCCGCTATTTCCACTCGTCCCAGTACATCAGCGACCTGGCCAACGGGGACACTTGCGTGGCCGTCGGCTGGTCGGGTGACGTGTTCCAGGCGCAGGCTCGCGCGGCCGAGGCCGAGAACGGCGTCGAAGTGGCCTACGTGATCCCCAAGGAGGGGGCGCTGCAGTGGTTTGACATGATGGCGATCCCGGCGGATGCGCCGAACCCGGATGCCGCGCACAAGTTCATCAATTTCGTGATGGATGCGCAAATCACCGCCGATATCACCAACTATGTCTGGTATGCCAATGCCAACGCGGCCTCGATGCCGCTTGTGGATCCCGAGATCACCTCGGATCCCGGCATCTTCCCGACGGAAGAGGCCAAGAAAAACCTGTGGTCGGCGCAGGTCTATGACAGCCGCACGGACCGGACGGTCACGCGGCTGTGGACCAAGGTCAAGACCGGTCAGTGATCGGGTGGCGGGCCGGGCCGAGGCATCCGGCCCCCAACTTGTAAGGTGGATCTGATGGGCCTCTTTGCTCGGCAAATACTCATGCTGAACAGCCCACCGGGCGGAAAGGTGGCGGCATGGCAGAGGCGCTGACAACGGCCGAGGCGCGGCCCTGGCGGGGTGCCGAGACTGCGCCGTTCGTGCGGATCCGCAACGTGACCAAGCGGTTTGGCGAGTTCACCGCCGTCAACGATGTCAGCCTGGACATCTGGCAGGGCGAGTTGTTCTGCCTGCTGGGCGGGTCCGGCTGTGGCAAGTCCACGCTGCTGCGGATGCTGGCGGGGTTCGAGCTGCCGACCAGCGGCGGGATCGAGATCGATGGGGCCGAGATGGGGACCGTGCCGCCCAATCGCCGCCCCACCAACATGATGTTTCAGTCCTACGCGCTGTTCCCTCATATGAGTGTCGAGCGGAACGTGGCCTATGGCCTGTTGCGCGGCGGGATGGCGCGGGCGCAGGCGATGGAGAAGGCGGGCGAGATGCTGCGCCTGGTGCAACTGGAGGCGTTCGCCGCGCGCAAACCCCATCAGCTGTCGGGCGGGCAGCGGCAGCGGGTGGCGCTGGCGCGCAGCCTGGCCAAGGAGCCGAAGCTGTTGTTGCTGGACGAGCCGCTGGGTGCGCTGGACAAGAAGCTGCGCGAGGAAACCCAGTTCGAGTTGATGAACATCCAGGAGAGCCTGGGGATCACCTTCATCGTGGTCACCCATGACCAGGAAGAGGCGATGACGCTGGCGACACGGATCGGGGTCATGGATGCGGGCGTGATCCGTCAGGTGGGCGAGCCGCGGAATGTCTACGAGCATCCCCAAAGCCGCTATGTCGCGGATTTCATCGGCACCGTGAACCTGTTCGAGGGCAAGGTCGATGCCGCGGCCCCCGACCGGATGCGGATTGTGACCGGCGAGGGGCCGGTGCTGGCCGAGCCGGTGGTGGGTCTGAACGCGGGCCAGGATGTGACCGTGGCGGTCCGGCCCGAAAAGATGGTCGTGTCGCGCGCCGAAGTGGCGGCCGAGAACAGCCTGCGGGGCGTGGTTCAGGACTATGCCTATATGGGCGATGTCACGATCTTCAAGATCCGGTTGGATGGGGGAACCATCATCAAGGTGACGGCGGCCAATGCAGAAAGCGCCGAGGCGCCGCTGAGCTGGGAAGAGGCGGTCTGGGTTGGATGGTCTGCCCCCTCGAGCGTGGTGTTGACGCAATGACCGCTGCAGGGGCCCAGGCGGCGGGGGGATGGGTGAATACACCCATCCTACGGGCCGCCCCGCGCAAACCGTGCGCGGCACGCCAGGCCCTCCGCGCCGGGCAGGCGCGCTTGACGGACGGTGTGATCCCTGAAGGTGCAACGCCGAGAGGCCCTGATGTAGGATGGGTGTATTCCACCCATCCGGCTGGGGACGCAATATGAGCCGGCGCTGGTTTGTCATCGCTGTGCCGATGCTGTGGCTGCTGGTCTTTTTCCTGCTGCCGTTTCTGGAAGTGGCGCGGATCAGCCTGGTTGACCCGGCGATCGCGCGTCCGCCGATCTCGCCCCTGTTCGAGGATGGCGCGTTTCTGGGGGATCTGGAAAACTACTGGTTCCTGCTGGAGGACAGCCTTTATATCAATGCCTATCTGAGTTCGATCAGGATCGCGTTCTTCTCGACCCTCTTTGCCCTGCTGATCGGCTATCCGATGGCCTATGCGATCGCGCGCAGCCCCGAGCCGCGCAGGTCGATCCTGCTGTTTCTGGTGATCCTGCCGTTCTGGACCTCGTTCCTGTTGCGCGTCTACGCTTGGATCGGGCTGCTCAAGGCCAACGGCGTGGTCAACAACGTGCTGATCTGGGTCGGGATCATCGACGATCCGCTGATCATGCTGCAGACCGATTTCGCGGTCTATGTCGGTATCGTCTATACCTATCTGCCGTTCATGATCCTGCCGCTTTATGCCAATCTGGTGAAGCTGGATGCCAGCCTGCTGGAGGCGAGCGCCGATCTGGGTGCCAGCCGGGCGGCGACGTTTTTCCGCGTGACTTTGCCCCTGTCGCTGCCGGGAATTGTCGCGGGATCGATGCTGGTCTTTATCCCTGTCATCGGCGAGTTCGTGATCCCCGAACTGCTGGGCGGGCCCGACACGCTGATGATCGGCAAGGTC
>CAYWND010000156.1:4150-6650 GCA_964459085.1 uncultured Oceanibium sp.
CAACCGCGACTGGCCGGTGGCCAGTGCGGTCGCCATCGCGATGCTGATCCTGATCGTTTTGCCGATCCTGTGGATGCAGAAGGTCATGGAGGCGAAGTGATGGGACGGTCGTGGTTTCTGATTATCGCCGCCAGCTTGGGGTTTTTGTTCCTCTATGTCCCCATCGCCTCGCTGATTATCTTTTCCTTCAACGAATCCAAGCTGGTGACCGTCTGGGGCGGATTTTCGACCAAGTGGTATGGCGAGTTGCTGCGCGACCCGCAGGTCCTGGGCGCGGCCTGGATTTCCGTAAAAGTCGCCTTTGTAAGCGCAACGCTGGCCGTGGTCCTGGGCACGCTGGCAGCCCTTGTCCTGATCCGGTTCGGGGCGTTCTGGGGCAAACCGGTGTTGCGCGGCATGACCACGGCACCGCTGGTGATGCCCGAGGTGATCACCGGCTTGTCGCTGTTGCTCTTGTTCGTGTCGATGGAGCGTGCGCTGGGCTGGCCCGCGGGGCGCGGCATGCTGACGATCATCATCGCGCACACCACCTTTTGCCTGGCCTATGTCGCGGTAGTCGTCCAATCGCGGCTGGTCGATATGGATGACAGCCTTGAGGAGGCCGCGCTGGATCTGGGGGCGACGCCGGTGCAGGTGTTTTTCGACGTGACGTTGCCGGTGATCGCACCGGCGCTGATCTCGGGCTGGCTGCTGGCCTTTACGCTGTCCCTGGATGATCTGGTGGTGGCCAGTTTCACATCCGGCCCTGGCGCTTCGACCCTGCCGATGGTGATCTTTTCCAAGGTGCGTCTGGGGGTCAGTCCGGACATCAATGCGCTGGCGACGCTGATCATCGTGTTTGTGGCCATCGGTGTGCTGGCTGCAGGCTGGCTGATGCGCGCGCGGAAATGATCGCCCCCGGGTGGCTGGCGGTTGGGATCGGTCGGGTCGGTCTGGTGATTGCTGAGACGCGCTTGCGGGGCGGGTGTGCCCCTAAAGTCGCCGCTGTCAGTGTGAGATGCGATTCGGCCCCGCCTGGCGGCCGCTCGGTCCCGGGACCTTGATCCGGGGCCGAATCGCGAAACGAGAGAGGTTGGGTATGGAGCGAGGCGATCAGGCGTTTCGGAAGAGCGATGCAAGCGGGCGCTGGCCCGAGATGGGGTATGCCGGCGCGCTGAGTTTTCTGCGCCGGCCCTACAGCCGGGATGTGGCGCAGGCGGATGTCGTGGTCAGCGGGGTGCCGTTCGATGGCGCGACCTCGAACCGGGCAGGGTGCCGGTTCGGCCCGCGTGCGATCCGGGCGGCGAGTGCCGAGACCGCTCAGCTAAAGGCGTTTCCCTGGGGGTTCGATCCGTTCGATCATCTGCGGGTGATCGATTGGGGGGATGCCTGGGTTGACCCTCACGATCCCGGATCGGTGCCCGGCGAGATCGAGGCGCATGCCGCCGCCATTCTGGAGGGGGGCGCGCGAATGCTGACCTTTGGCGGTGATCACTTCATCAGCTATCCGCTCTTGAAGGCGCATGCCGCGGTGCACGGGCCGCTGGCGCTGTTGCAGTTTGACGCCCATGGCGACCTGTGGCCCGACCGGCCCGGCACCCTGGATCATGGCACCATGATGGGCCGGGCTGTGACCGAGGGTGTGGTTGATGCGGCCCACTCGGTGCAGATCGGGATCCGGACCTTTCACGACGAGGATATGGGGCTGGAGATCCTGACCGCGCCCTTCGTGCATCGCGAAGGTGTGGCTGCGGTGATCGAGGCGTTGCGGGCGCGGGTTGGCGACAGGCCCATTTATATCTCGTTCGACATCGATGTGCTGGACCCGGCGGCAGCACCGGGGACGGGCACGCCGGTGCCCGGCGGGCTGGCCAGTTGGCAGGCGCTGGAGATCCTGCGCGGGATGGCGGGCCTGCGTCTGGTCGGGATGGATCTGGTCGAAGTCTCGCCCCCCTATGACGTGTCCGAGATCACTGCTATAGCTGCCGCGACGGTGG
Organism: uncultured Oceanibium sp.; assembly: GCA_964459085.1. Lineage (GTDB taxonomy): Bacteria > Pseudomonadota > Alphaproteobacteria > Rhodobacterales > Rhodobacteraceae > Halovulum. The sequence continues at coordinate 6,127 of CAYWND010000156.1, forward strand.
CCCATGACTGGTTGTGCCTGTTGGCCGAAGAGAAGGGCGCGCAACGCGTCCCGGTGGGCCGTCTGTGAGGTGAAGCATGGATAGCGAGACAAGTGACTGGACCGCGCGCCTGCCGGGGGCTGCGCGCACGTGGCTGGCGGGGCGCCGGGTCGAGGAGGTCGAGTGCGTGATCGCGGATGTGGCGGGCATCAGCCGGGGCAAGGCGATGCCGTCGGCCAAGTTCGCCCGCGAGGATCGGATGTTCCTGCCCAAGTCGATTTTCTATCAGACCATCGACGGCGACTATGTGGACATGGAGATCGAGAACCAGTGGACCGAGAGCGACATGGTTCTGACCCCCGACTACGACGCCGTCGTGGCCGCGCCCTGGGCCGAGGATGTAACGCTGCAGGTGGTCCACGACATCGCCGATCTGGACGGGCAGCCAGTGGGGATCGCGCCGCGCAATGTGCTGAGGCGCGTGCTGGCTTTTTACGAGGCCGAGGGGTGGCGGCCTGTGGTGGCGCCCGAGATGGAGTTCTACC
>CAYWND010000157.1:0-762 GCA_964459085.1 uncultured Oceanibium sp.
CCTTGTACTTGCCGGTCCGTGCGCCCAGCAGGATCGCGCCTGCAAGAGCGGCCCAGCCACCGACCGAGTGCACAACGGTCGAGCCCGCGAAGTCCAGGAAGCCCCACTGGCTGTCCAGGAAGCCGCCGCCCCATTTCCACGAGGCCTGGATCGGGTAGATCAGGCCGGTCAGAATGACCGTGAAGATCAGGAACGGCCACAGCTTGATGCGCTCGGCCAGGGTGCCCGAAACGATCGAGGCAGTGGTGGCACAGAACATCAGCTGGAAGAAGTAGTCCGACCCGGTCGATGCATAGCCCAGGTCATCTGCGTCTGCTGCGGCGACGCCGACAGCTTCCAGGATGGCCGGACCGAACGCGCCCAGGTAGCCGCCGGTTTCGTCCGTTCCGATCGTCCAGCTGCCCAGCGGATACATGATGTTGTAGCCGATCAGCCAATACATTATCGCGGCGATCGAAAACAGGCCGATGTTCTTGGTCAGCTGCATCGTGACGTTCTTGGACCGCACAAGCCCGGCCTCGAGCATGGCAAAGCCTGCGGCCATCCAGAACACCAGGAACCCGCCGACCAGGAACAGCAGCGAGTTCAGGATGAAGACGGTATGCTCGGCAGGCTCACCCGTAGCCTCCTGAGCAAGGACGGGCGTGGCGGCCAGTGCGGCGGCCGAGCCCAGTCCGATATATTTTATGTACTTGTTCATCGTATCTCTCGAAGGTTGAAGTGTCTCAGAGCGCGTCGGAACCGGTCTCGCCGGTGCGCACG
>CAYWND010000157.1:785-6619 GCA_964459085.1 uncultured Oceanibium sp.
ATCGAGCACGAAGATCTTGCCGTCGCCGATCTTGCCGGTCTTGGCGGTAGAGCCGAGCGCGTCGATCGCGGCCTGGGCCTGATCATCGTCCACGACCATCTCCAGCTTGATCTTGGGTACAAAATTCACGACGTATTCCGCGCCGCGATAGATCTCGGTGTGGCCGGCCTGACGCCCGTAGCCCTTCACCTCGGAAACCATCAAGCCCTGTACTCCGACACCGGTCAGGGCCTCGCGGACCTCTTCCAGTTTGAAAGGCTTGATGACTGCGATTATCAGTTTCATCACTTCCCCTTGCTTAACGCTGCCTACCTCCGCGCCACCCGGCACGGGGGTCGATCACCGATTGGTGATTGGCTGCGAAAGAAAGGGGGCGGGGGTGCGAAGACCAGAAATTTGCCGGGATTCCTGGCTGGGCTGGAACAGATTCTGCGATTCCGTGCTCAACTTACGCACAGTTCGACAGAAGTGCCTAAAAGTTGTGCACTCGTTTTCTGACCCCACCCCATCGCCTTTTGCGGGAATGCGCGGTAAGGTGCCGAAAAATAAGAGGCAGCAGTTGGTTCACCATGGCAAGAAAAGGCAGCGCCCGCCGGGGAAAACCCGCGGGCGGCAAAGGGCGTAGACCCGCGCGCAGACTGGGACCCGTGGAATGGCTGGCCAGATGGCTGGTCCTGGGATTGATCCGGCTGACGTGGTGGGCGGGGATCCGCGCCGCCGTTGTGGGCGGGGTCATCGTGGGCGGTGCCACGCTCTATTACTACGGCACGCTGCCCCCGGCGGCGGATCTGCTGGATGGGCGGGACCGTGGGTCCGTCACGCTGCTCGATCGTCGCGGCGAGGTGTTTGCCTGGCGGGGCGAGCAATACGTGAGCACCCGCGCCGACACGGCCAGCCCACACCTGGTCCACGCGGTCCTGGCGACCGAGGACAAGCGGTTCTACAGCCATTTCGGACTGGACCCCAAAGGCGTCGCGCGGGCCATGGTGGCCAACGCGCGGGCCGGGCGCGTGGTGCAGGGCGGGTCGACGATCACCCAGCAGGTGGCCAAGATCCTGTTTTTCGGCAATGTCCGCAGTCTGGAGCGCCACATCAAGCAGGTTCCCATCGTTCTTGCGATGGAGTGGAAATACACCAAGGACGAGATCCTTTCGATCTATCTGAACCGCGCCTACCTTGGCGCGGGGGCCCAGGGGTTCGAAGCGGCCAGTCAGCGCTATTTCGGCAAATCCGCCCGTGACGTGACCGCCGCCGAAGCCGCGATGCTGGCGGGGCTGTTGAAGGCGCCGTCTCGCTTTGCCCCGACCCGGAACATCGAGGTGGCGCAGGACCGGGCCAATGTCATCATCGGGTTGATGGAGGATCAGGGGTATCTCAGCCCGGTCGAGGCGGCGGTCGCCCGGTCCGATCCGGCGCGGCTGAGCCGGGCGGCACGGCGGCGCGCGGGCGGTGCGTTTGCCGATTGGGTCATGTCCGCCGGTCCCAGCTTTCTGACCAGTGCCACGACCGAAGATGTCGTGATCCAGACCACATTCGATCCGCGCCTGCAGACCGCGGCCGAAGATGCGCTGCGCGAGGTTTTCGAGACCAAGGTCAGGAAGGGGTCCAAGGCCCAGGCGGCGATCGTGATCATGTCACCCGATGGCGCTGTGCGCGCGATGGTCGGCGGCCGGGACGGCGCACAGGGCGGCGCCGGGCAGTTCAACCGCGCCACGCAGGCGCTGCGTCAGCCTGGATCTGCGTTCAAGACGCTGGTCTATGCCGCGGGCCTGGAGGCCGGGCTAAGCCCCAATGACGTGTTCGAGGACATGCCGGTCACAATCGATGTGCCGGGATCAGGACCGTGGACGCCCAAGAACTACACCCGCGAGTATCTGGGCCCGGTAACCCTGACCGAGGCATTTGCCCAGTCGATCAACACGGTTGCGGTGCAGGTCTCCGAGTATGCTGGGCGCGCGCGGGTCAAGGCGATTGCACAGGATTTCGGCATCGCGACCGACATCGCCAATGGCCCCGCCGTGGCGCTGGGGGTCAGCGAAACGACCCTGCTGGACCTGACGTCGGCCTATGCGGGCATCCTGAACAACGGGCGCAGGTCGCTGCCATTCGGTCTGGTCGAGTTGAAGCTGAAGGGATCGAACCAGTCGCTGATGGGGACCGAACGTCAGGCGGCGTTTCGGGTCATGGACGACCGCAATGCGGGGCATCTGGTTTATATGCTGTCTCAGGTGGTGGCGACAGGAACCGGCCAGCGCGCCGCGCTGCCCGACCGGCCGTCGGCAGGCAAGACCGGCACGACCCAGGCCGCGCGGGATGCGTGGTTTATCGGGTTCACGGGGGACTACGTCGCCGGGGTCTGGATGGGCTATGACGACAACACACCGTTGACGGGTGTCACCGGGGGTGGCCTGCCCGCCGAGATCTGGAAGGAAACCATGATGCGGGCGCATCAGGGTCTTCCGCCCCGGCCGCTGCCGATGGTGATCCCTCCCCGCCCGCAGATCTATGCCGATCCGGGACCGGTTGCGGGGGCCGCGCCGCAGGACGATGTGGTGACCCGCCTGCTGGACCGGCTGCTGGGATTGCAACGAAACTGACGTGACGGTCGGGGCGCGCGGATGCCGCGCGCCCTGTCAAGTCGCCCTATCCGCGCTTGGACAGATCCGCGATCAGGGCGTCGAGGTTGTTACGGTTCGCAGACAGGATCGAACCAACCTCGGTACGTTCGGTCGAGATCATCCGAATGCCCTCGACAATTATATCCAGCACCTTGGGAGATCCGCCACGGTCCGAGACCTGCCAGGTCACGTTTACGGCCTCGCGGCCGGGCATCTTGACCGAAGTATTGACCAGAACCCCCTTGTTGCCGCGATCAGCAGCACCCGTGATCTGAACCTGAGCACCCTTGAATTCGCGGAATTGGCGGCCGTATTTGCGGGCGACATAGCCGCGAAACGCGGTGACATAAGCCTTTTGTTGCGCGCCGGACGCCTGGCGCCATGGCGGCCCCAAGACAGCGCGGGCAATCACCGCCAGCTCGGAATACCGGTCCAGGATGCGTTCAAACGACGCGATGGCCTGACCTTCCGAGGTGGACGAGTTCACGATGCGCGTCACCTCTTTGACGACGCTGTCGACCAGGCCGCGGGCCTGATCGATCGTCAGTGCCAGCGAAGGTGCGGGCAACGCGGCTGCGACTACGGTCGCCGTGCCGCACAACAGCAGGTTTCGACGGGAAACGGACATCTCAGAAATCAAAGGGATCCTCCAATTCAACGTCGTCAAGAGTATCGCCGCCAAGTTTGGCCGCGCGGGCCTGCAGATAGGCGATGCGCGATGCGGCATAGCTGTCCGAGCTTTCGTACAGCAACTGGTCGATCACCCCACGGAATTCGTGACGAAACTGCAGAACGTCAAGCCCGTCGGCCAGAATTATCGCCTTTTCCACATCTGAATCCGCCTTGATGTCGGTTACATTGGGCTCGGGATCGATCAGGAAGTCGACGCCCAGGCCAACCGCGTCGCGGACGGTGCTGGGCCCGAAGAACGGCAATTCCAGATAGGGTCCAGGGCCAACACCTGCGACGGCCAAGGTTTCTCCGAAATCGGTGTCACGTTTCGCCACACCCATGTCGGTCGCCGCATCCAGCAGCCCACCCAGGCCGAAGACGGTGTTGATGCCAAAGCGCGCAAACGTGGCACCGGCGGATTGAACATCGCCCTGCAGTGTGTGGTTTATGAACCGTATCGGTTCATTCAGGTTCGACGCGAAATTGCTGACCCCGCGTCGGGCGGGCCCTGGCACAACAGCGGCATAGGCTTTGGATGCCGGGCGCACGAATGTACGGTCCGTCACCTTGTTGTACTCGTGGATCGATCTGTTCACGGATTCCAGCGGATCGCTGACGCCCGCCACCGTCTCGGGTGTGGACGAGCAGCCCGCGACAAGCCCCGCGACCACAACAAATCCGGCCAATCTGGCCGCCGAAAGGATACTCAGCATGCTCATGTCCCGTTGATCTAGAGGCTGGGTCTGCACCAATCCAGCGGTAATTGATGACTTTTTCGGGAATGTGAATGGTTCGGCGGAAATTGTCACAAAGCGTTACGGATTTGCACGGGTCGGTTTTGTCTCTATCGTCGGCTCGATTCCAATTGCGAGGACCCCGATGACCGGAATGATCGACGCCCGCCTGGCCGAACTTGGCCTGACCCTGCCCGATGCGCCTGCGCCTGCGGCGAATTATATACCCTACGTGATCGCGGGTGATCTGGTGTTCGTCTCGGGCCAGATCCCTATTGGCCCGGATGGCCTGCAGACAGGGATCGTCGGTCAGGATGTCACCACCGAACAGGCGGCCGGGGCGGCCAAGTTGTGCGGTCTGGCGCTGATTGCGCAGCTGAGGTCGGCGTGCGGGGGCGATCTGGACCGTGTTCAGCAGGTCGTGAAACTGACCGGTTTCGTGAATGCGGTGCCGGGATATGGCGACCAACCCGAGGTGGTTAACGGATGCTCGGACCTGATGGTTGCGGTCTTTGGCGATGCGGGTCGGCATGCCAGGGCAGCAGTCGGCGCAGGCTCGCTGCCGCGCAATGTCCAGGTCGAGATTGAAGGGGTGTTCCGGATTGGCTGAGCCGCGGCTGCATCAGGGGTTTTTGGATGTGCCGCTGGCCCATCGGGCGCTGCATGACCAGGCGCAGGGCCGGATCGAAAACGCCCCGGCCTCGGTCGCGGCGGCAGTCGCGGCGGGGTACGGGATCGAGATCGACCTGCAGCCGTCTGCAGATGGCGGCGTGATGGTCTTTCACGACCATGACCTGGACCGCCTTACGGCCCAGCGGGGCCCGATCGCCGAGCGTGCCACCGCTGAACTCCAGGACATACAATTGACGGGCAGCAGCGACACCATCCCGACCCTGCCCCAGGTTCTGGCGCAGGTTGCGGGCAAGGTGCCCCTGCTAATCGAAGTCAAAGATCAGGACGGCGCGCTGGGCGAGGCCGAAACCGGGTTCGAGGAAGACATCGCCCGAGATCTGGCGCCCTATTCCGGGCCTGTCGCGCTGATGTCGTTCAATCCGCACATCGTGACCCGGTTTCGACAGCTTGCCCCAGACATCCCCAGGGGTCTGGTTACGGATGACTTCACCGGGCGCTACTGGGCGGATGTGCCGAAGGGGCGTCAGCGCCACCTGACCGAGATTGCGGATTTCGACAACTCGGGCGCCAGTTTCATCTCGCACAACCGGCGTGATCTGGACAGCGACGCGGTGGCTGCGATCAAGGCCCGGGGCGTGCCCATACTAACCTGGACCATCCGGTCCGAGGCCGAAGAGGCCCGGGCCCGCAAGATCGCCGACAACATCACCTTCGAGGGGTATCGCCCGCCGTTCGGTTGAACCGGACGGCGCGACGCCTAGCTATACCTTAACGCTCCCACTTTCGCGGCTGACAATGGACGGCTCTGCCCAGATCGAAATCACCGTGCTTGCCGGTCTCGACGACATCCCCGAGGCCGAGTGGGACGCCTGCGCGAACCCCGATGGTGGTGCGCCTGAAAACCCATTCACGCTGCATCGGTTTCTGAAGTGTCTGGAAGACAGCGGATCGGTCGGGGCCGGAACCGGGTGGCAGCCGCGCCATCTGGTCGCCCGGGTCGAGGGCGAGGTGATCGCCGTCCTGCCCCTCTATGCCAAGGGCCACAGCCAGGGCGAGTACATCTTTGACCACAACTGGGCCCATGCCTATGAACGTGCCGGCGGGCGCTATTACCCCAAACTGCAGGCGGCCATCCCGTTCACCCCCGCGACCGGGCGCCGGTTCCTGACCCGCCCCG
>CAYWND010000158.1:0-6611 GCA_964459085.1 uncultured Oceanibium sp.
CAGGTCTGACTGACGCGGAGACGCGCGCGGCGCCGTCCCGAACCGTTCCATGTCATAGCGCGGCATGGCGGTGTGCATCATCTCCACCGCGCAGCAGGCCAGACCGAATGTCATCCAGTGGAGCGAGCCTGTGCGCGCCCAATTGATGATATCCTCGGTTGAGGTTAGCAAGAACCCTTTGTCTTGCAATTCGCGGTTCAGCTCTTGAACAGCAACGTCGCGGTCATAGCCCGCGGTATTCGCTCCGGTCATCACTCCCATTCCAGCGCCCCCTTCTTCCATTCATAGGCGAAACCCACGGTCAGCACGCCCAGAAACACGATCATCGACCAGAACCCGAACAGCCCCTGGAACTGGAAACTGGCGGCCCAAGGGAACAGGAACGCCACCTCGAGATCGAAGATGATGAACAGGATCGACACCAGATAGAACCGTACGTCGAACTTCATCCTTGCGTCGTCGAAGGCGTTGAAACCGCACTCGTACGCGCTGACTTTTTCGGGGTCTGGGTTGCGGACTGCCACGATGACGGCGCTGAGCATCAGGACAAGGCCAAGGGCAATTGCCAGCCCCAGAAACACCAGGATCGGCAAGTACTCTCTCAAGAGGTCTTCCACGCTCTCTCTCCTAAGCGGGCGGCACGGGGAAATTGTGCAGTGCGGGCATAACCTGAGTATCCATCGCCGCAACCAAGGTCAACCACGGACCACAGGCCATCGGGATCAATTCGAAATCGGCGGGTGGCGCCGAGCATCCACGAGGCCCTGCGACACGGTCGGGATCGGCGTCCTCGGCTTATGCGTGTGCAGTGGCCCAAATTCGCAACGCGGAAGTCGAAAAACGCATCGCCCGGCCGCAGCGGCATCTGAATATGAAATGTGGTGATTTCGTGGCGATAAGCCATGCCTTTGATATTTATCCATTTTCTTCCATTAACGAAGTGTTTCACCGGGAACATACGCGATTAACATCAGGTTAGTATTGATGTAGTGTAAACGAGTGAGTGAGTAATCAGGTGGGCATGGGGCTGCCCGATGAGTGACTTGGAAGGTGTTGTTATGAAGAACCCGCGTAATGGGCTCCTGTCAGGCCTGAGGGCGTTTGCCCGGGATGAGCAGGGTACAATCTCGACAGAATATCTCGCCGCAATTGCCATCGTCGTGATGATGGCGGTTCCGGTTGTCGCCGTTGTTGGCGACGGATCCCAGGAAAACGGCCACGATCTGGTGGTCAACATCCAGGAGACCGACAGCATGGGCGGCAGAGGCTTCCACGGCGGCGACGCGCTGGGCGCGGCCGCGGCGGAAGAAGAGCTTTACAATCCTGGTGCCGATCTGGGCGTCGGGATCGATGAAAATGGTCTGGCGGCCAACGCGGAAGGAAACGGAACCTTCTATGTGGCGGGCCAGAGTGTCACGACGCGCCGTGACAAGCCGCAGGCGGGCGGTGGCAGTTCGTTCACTGTGACCACTGCAGGTGGTGGTGTCGGTGGCGGTGGTTCCGGCGCTGGCGCAGGCGGCGGAAACACCGGCGGCGGTGGCGACGCTGGCAGCAATCGACCGGTCCGGGTAAAACTGCCCAAGGCGCCTAGCGCTGGGTTTGCCACGGCCGCAGCTGGTAATGACTGCGTGATCGCGACCGCCGATGCGGTTGTGGCTCAGGACGCGGTCTACATCGTCGCCTCGGGTCGCTAAGGCGTCCGGGCGCACAAGCCAGAACATCAGAACAACACCACCACTCACTCGAACAACTGGACCCCGCCGATTTGGCGGGGTCCTCTTTTTGTACCACGCATTTCTGCGCCTTGCCTCCTCGGGGCCTGGGCGCGGCAGCTACATGCCCAAAGCTTCCTTATAGAGATCCAGGATCGCCTCTTCCTCGGACCGTTCCTGCGGATCCTTTTTGCGCAACGCGACCAGTTTGCGCATGACACGTGTGTCATAGCCGCGTCCCTTGGCCTCGGCCATTACCTCTTTCTGCTGATCGGCAATGTCCTTTTTCTCGGCCTCCAGCCGCTCGAACCGTTCGATGAAGGCTCGCAATTCTGATGCGGCAACCCTGTGGCTGTCGCTGACAGTGTCATCGTGGCTGGCGTCCATGTGGTGTCTCCTGTCCGGGAAATCGGGGAATCATTCGAGGGCGGAGACTAGTGCAAGCGCGCGCCAAGCTGAACCGCTGGTCTGCTGCGGGCAGGCGATTTCCTGCCATCCCCTTGCGCGCAGGGCGGCACTGCGATAGCCAGCGCCCATGACCCTGCTTGTGATCATCGGAACCGTAACCACCCTTGTCGGCCTTGCCGGCCTGGTCGTCTGCATTCGCAAGGCGGCAGCCATCAAGACCATGGAGGACAAGGATGCGGCATCCGCTCGCCTGCACGGGCTGGTGGCGCTGAACATGGGATCGATGTGTGTCGCGGGGATCGGCCTTGCGATGGTCGTGGTCGGCCTACTGCTGTAGCCGCCGCTCGGTCACCCATTCCAGAAAACGTTCGGTGACGGCCTCGTTCAGGCCGGGGCTGAGGATGTCGCCTGCCAATACGTGGCTGTTACGGTCATCGCGGGTGCCGGTGGCAACGGGCCAGACCGACACCGGCCCACCCCATCGACCGGCGATATCGCGGGTCACGTCCGTCCGCACGATCTTGTCGGCGTCCGAGAAGATGAACAACGCCGGAATATCCGTATCCTCGAACCGCAAACCCCGTGCCGCAGCCGCAACGCGGGCCATGGGCACGACGGCCTCGGTCGGATAGCGTTCGGTCCACCAACGCGCATGATCCGCGTTTTCCGGCTGGAAACGACGCTCGCGCCCCACAAGTGCCGGGATCAGCCACCGGGCATAGGGCAAGGCGGTCAGCCAGCTGCCATCAGCTTGGACCCCGAAGTTGGGCGACATCAGAACAATACCTGCGATCCGGTCGTTGATACGGTCGTCAAACAGACCCAGCGCGGCCAGCGAGCCGCCGGTCGAGGTGCCAACGACGATCACCCGCTCGCCGATCCGGCGCCCGATCTCGAACGCCTCGGCGATATCCTCGCGCCAGTCCAGCGCGGTGGCCTCGGCCATCGCGGCGCCGTCACGGCCATGGCCCTTGAGCCGCGTGTAAAAAAGGTTCGCCCCCAACGCGGCGGCAACATCATCGGGCACCGGTCGGATCTCGTGCAGGCTGGCGGAAAAGCCGTGGATATAGACGATCGACAGCGGCGTGGGCACCCGGTTCGCCGGATCGGCCCAGCGCACATGCTTTTGCGCCCCGCGCAGGATGTTCGGGACATCGCGTTCCCGGGTATAGAGATAGGCATCGACGTCCGCGCCGATGTCGTCTGGCGAGAACGCCAGCGGGCCATCGGTCCGTTCCCGGGGACCGGCCAAAAACAGCACGATCAGGGCGGCAAGAACGACACCAGCCGCAATCATCGCATACTTGGCCATGGCTCTCTGCACATCCGTTGGAACATCTCTCGAAAACCTAATACGTCAATATCGGCAATTCTTTGGCGGGACACGCTTTATCGCGCGACCGCTGTCAACACATCCCGCACGGCGGCCCAGATTGTTTCCAGATTGGACGGGTTTGAGAATCGATGATCCGCCCCCTTGACCAGCGTCAGGCGGATATTCGGCCCCTCGGCGTGGTCCAGCAGGCGCAATGCGACGGACATGTCCACATCCGCGTCGTCGGTGCCCTGCAGCAGACGCACCGGAAACGGCAACGGCAGGGGGTCGCGCAGGACAAGACGGCTGCGCCCCTCTTCGATCAGGCGTCGGGTGATGGTGTAGGGATCGTCGGAATAGTCCGACGGCAGGTCGATCTGCCCGGCGTCCAGCAGCAACGTCCGCTGCGCCGCGTCAAAACCCGCCCACATGCTGTCCTCGGTGAAATCGGGCGCGGCGGCGATGCCGACCAGCCCGGCGATCCGGTCGGGCATCTCGCGAGCCAAGAGCAGCGCGATCCAACCGCCCATCGAGCTGCCGATCAGGACCTGCAGCCCCTGGGTCACGGCCACGATTACATCCCGCGCATCCTCGAACCAGTCCCCGATCGCCCCATCAAGAAACTCACCAGACGACTGCCCATGCCCGGAATAATCCAGCCGCAGAAAGGCGCGCCCCTCGGCCTGCGCGCGACGTTCCAGGTCCAGCGCCTTGGTCCCCTCCATATCCGACCGGAACCCGCCCAGAAACACCAGCCCTGGTTGGTGCCCGGGGCTAAGGTGATAGGCAATCCTGCGACCGGTGGCTGTGTTCAGATACTCTGGCATGGCGCAATCTGTTCAAGGCAGGGCCAGACCTTGTGGCACGCCCTGCAAGACTCAAGGTATTTCGGCAACACCACCACATCTGGCGGTTTTTTGCTATCCTAACCTCTATTTCGCGTATATATTAACGATCAGATGCCCGTCAGAGGCAAGCTTGAGGTGTGAGTAGTCATGGATATCCTGTCAGATCGATCCGGCCCCGCGCCGGAGAGTGACCTGCAACAACCCCGCGTTCTGCACCTGCTTTCCGGGACATCGGGGGGGCACACACCGCGTCAGGTGTCTGCCGTGGCCAGCGCGGTCCGAGAGGCCGGGGGCGAGACAGTCGTTGCCGGTGGGGACGCGCGCGCTGAACAGGTGTTCCATCGCGCCGGGATCGATCACAGACCCTACACCCCCGAACGATCGGGCATGTTCCTGTCGGCCTCGACCCAGGCGCTGCTGGACACGGTGCACCAGCGGGATCTGGACATCGTGCATGTGCATGGGGCCGAGATGGGACTGGCCGCCAAAAGCTTTGCGGACGCCGCGGGCCTGCCCCTGGTGATGACTTGCCCCACGCTGCCTGTGATGTCCGGCTTTCTGGGGCGCCGCGCCAGCCGCAAGCACGTCGCGGGCCGACCGGTGATCGTGCATCACAATTATGCAGCCGAGGTCCTGCGCCGCGATTTCGGGGTCAGCGAGAACTCGGTCAAGGTGATCCCTCCCGGCCTGGACATTCGGGAGTTCGAGGAAAGTCTGGTCAGCACCGAACGCACCATAGCGCTGGCGATGGCCTGGGGCGTAGTCGACGACGCGCGCGAGATCGTGCTGGTCCCCGGGGCCACGACCGATCCGGGCTGGCTGAACTGGATCCTGACCGTGGCCATGGACGCCGAGGCGCCGGATGCGGTCTGGGTTCTGGTTGGTGGCGGTGCCGAGACCGAGGACAAGATCACCGAGATCCTTGGCAAATCGAACGCCGGCAACCGCCTGCGCTGGGTGCCCACCTGCAACGACTGGACCGCGGCTTACAAGCTGGCGTCGATGGTGCTGAACCTGCCTGCGGATCGAAACGGTGCCTACACATGGGCGCTGGAGGCTCAAGCCATGGGACGCCCCGTGGCGGTCAACGACATCGGCGGCGGGGCCGAGATGCTGGAACCGGGCAAAACCGGCTGGCTGGTGCGCGACCGCGATCCGGGATCGCTGCTCTATGCGGTTTCAGCCTCGATCGGGCGCGAAACTGTGCTGCGCAACGCCATGGCCATGGCCGCGCGCAACTTCATTGCCACCCGGTTCTCGGTGACAGCGATGCAAAAAGCCACGGCCGAGGTCTATGCCAAGGTCCTGCGAAGGGCCTAGCGCGACCGCCATGACCACTTGATCAAGGCGGTCACAGGTCCAGTGTCTAGATCCTAGTCCGGCGGGCAATCACCCCCGCAGCTTTGGCATCCCGCGTCCCAATCATCGCCATCGAACGAGATGTAGCACAAGGTATCCCCGATCCAGCATCCTGCCTGGAACGGTTCGGCGTCGGTGCTGTTGAACCCGCAGCCGACCCCCTCGGCCTCGCCCCCGTCAAAAGTCAGATGCGAGGCCACGCGCGGTCCGGGATAGTCATTGGGACGTCGGATCATTCCCAACACCGATCCCAACATCTTTTTTTGATCCGTCGAAAGCTCTCGGAATTTCTGGACCCGACGGCCATCTTCGTCCGTCACCGTCACATCGATCGCATCCCGATCGTAGTCCAGCGGGTTCGCGGTAAGGTCGAACTTCAGATCGTGGGCCGCGACCGTTCCGCCGGTCATCAGCATCGTCAGGCAAGCAGTTATCGTGGATAGGCGTTTCATCATTGCGTCTCCATGAATTTCGGCCAGGTTTGGCCACTTGGGCCGAGGGCACGATACATGGATGTCTTGGCGCGCCTGCCAGTCGTTGCCGACGCGGTGTTGCAAAGCTCACACCCCTTGCACTTTCCCGCGCGCTACCCTATCCCGCAGGAAATAACCGCAACCGGGCGTTTCGTAGGCGCCAAACCGCAGGAGACGGCAGATGGCCGACATATCCGTTACCCTTCCCGATGGCGCGAAACGATCCTACCCCGCAGGCACAACCCCTGCCGAGGTCGCCGGGGATATCTCGAAATCGCTGGGCAAGGCGGCGTTTGCGGCCAAGATCGATGGCACGCTGTCAGACCTTTCGACCCCGCTGCAGGCGGACGCGGACCTGGCGATTGTCACCGCCAGGGATGACGAAGCGCTAGAGCTGATTCGCCACGACTGCGCGCATATCATGGCCCGCGCCGTGCAAGAGATCTGGCCGGACGTGAAGGGGACGATCGGGCCGGTGATCGAGCATGGGTTCTAC
>CAYWND010000159.1:0-6610 GCA_964459085.1 uncultured Oceanibium sp.
CAGGAACCGCCGACCCAGGCGATCCCTGCGACGCTGGGTCAGCGCATTTGACTCGCCCATGCCGCGCAGATCCCGCACCAGGGCGCGCAGATCGGGATATGTGATGGTCAACCGCGAACTGTCAGCCACCGGCAAGGCAAAGTCCGCGCGTTGCAAAAGCGCGCCCAGATCCCGGATATCCCCCATCGGTGTGATCCGGGGGGATAGTCCGCCCGCCAATTCCACCTCGACCTCGGCAAGCACCGACCGCAACTCGGCCAAGCTTTGACCCCCGAAAAGCGCTGCGATCATCAACCCGTCGGGACGCAACGCGCGGCGCATCTGGATCAATTGCCCGACCGGGTCGTTGGCCGCATGCAGGCACAGGGCATGCACCACCAGATCCAGGCTGTTTTCGGCCAGATCCAGGACATCCGCATCCTCGGCCAGACGGGCATCCGCAAGCGCGCCGGTTCTTGCAAACACGGATTGCCATACCTTGGCCCGTGGCCCGACAATCGCGGCATCCGTAAAGGTCCTGTTAACCTCGATTAGTCTTTCTGAAACCTGTTCGGCCGCCTCGATGTGCAGAAAATCCACCGGCGCACGGGCCGCACGGGCGCGAAACCGCGCCAGGGCGTTGCGGTCGATCAAGTCTGGCGGTGGGGATGGGGATGGGGGCATCGCTTGGTCCTCGGCCTGCCGGGGATGTATGCGGTTGGTCGCTGAAAGGAAAGGGCCAGGATGCTTGCTACTGCGGTCCAATCGGTGGTCGAGACGGTTTATCCGCCGGAATGCGCGGGATGCCGCGACATCACCACGGCCGCCCACGGGCTGTGTGCGCGCTGCTGGGCCGAGACCAGTTTCATCTCGGGCACGATTTGTGACAGCTGCGGCGTGCCGGTGCCGAGTGCCCCACCCGGCAACCGATCCGCGATCACTTGCGAAAGCTGCACGTCTCACCCACCCGGATGGGACCGCGGCCGGGCCGCGATCTTGTACGAAGGGACGGGACGGCGGGTGATCCTGCGGCTAAAGCACGGCGACCGGCTGGACCATGCAAGGGTGCTGGCCGGGTGGATGGCGCGTGCCGGGGCCGATCTGCTGGATCAGACTGAGATCATCGCGCCGGTGCCGCTGCATTGGAGGCGGATCCTGTTCCGTCGCTACAACCAGGCGGCGGAACTGATCCGGCACCTGCCGCTGCATCCGGGTCAACAGCGGATCTACGGGTTGCTGCGCAGGCCGATCGCCACCCCGAAAATGGAACGCGCGGACCGCATCGAACGGTTCCGCCTGCAACGCAGCTCGATCTCAATCGACCAACGATACGCGGCCGAGGTTTCCGGTCGGCGGGTCTTGCTGGTGGACGATGTGATGACATCGGGTGCGACCCTAGCCGCCTGTGCCGACGCGTGCAGCGGCGCTGGCGCAACCGGGGTCGACGTTCTGGTGGCCGCGCGCGTTGCACGCGAAGGGTTCACGCCTATATAACCGCTTTCGGACACCTGCCGGAGGCACCGCACAATGAAATCCGTCGAGCTCTACACCACTCCGTTTTGCGGCTATTGCGCCGCAGCCAAGCATCTGCTGGGCCAGAAGGGCGTCAGCTATACAGAGATCGATGTGATGGGCGACCCAGAGCGTCGGCAAGAGATGACACAGCGGGCCATGGGCGGGCGCACCGTCCCGCAGATCTTTATCGGCGAAACCCATGTCGGCGGTTTCGATGATATAAACGCGCTCGAGCGGGCGGGCAAACTGGACGCCCTGCTCTCTGGCTGACCCTGATGCGCGTCGGGCTGATCCAACTTAGCAGCAGCGATGATCCGTCCTGGAACCTTGCGACAATCAAGGATCTGGTGACCCGTGCCGCAGAAGGTGGTGCGCAACTGGCCCTGACGCCCGAAGTCTCGAACTGCGTCTCGTTATCGCGCACACGCCAGGCCGACGTTTTGCGTCCCGAAGGTGAAGATCCGACCCTGGCCGGGGTACGGGATCTGGCAGCCCGGCTGGGAATCGGTGTGCTGATCGGATCGTTGGCGCTCAAGACCGACGAGGCGCGGTTCGCGAACCGGTCCTTCCTGATCGGCCCGGATGGCGGGATCCTGGCGCGCTATGACAAGATCCACATGTTCGACGTGACGCTTGGCAGTGGCGAGACCTATCGCGAATCCGATGGCTACCGGCCCGGCGAGACCGCCGTTGTGTCGGATTTTCCACCCACCCGGCTGGGCATGACAATCTGCTATGATCTGCGCTTTCCGGGACTCTACCGCGATCTGGCGGCCGCTGGGGCCCAGATCCTGACAATCCCGTCGGCATTTACCGTGCCCACAGGGGCCGCCCATTGGCATGTGCTGCTGCGTGCCCGCGCGATCGAGACCGGGTGTTTCGTCCTGGCGCCCGCGCAAACCGGCCAACACCCGGCCGCACAGGGGCGATCGCGTGCGACATATGGGCATTCCCTGGCGGTCGATCCGTGGGGTAAGGTCCTGTTGGACATGGGAACCGAAACCGGAGTGCAGATCCTGGACCTCGACCTGACAGCCGTTGACCGCGCGCGCGCTGCGATCCCCAGCCTCGATCACGGTCGGGCCTATCAGGGGCCGTCCAGCGATGTCTGAGACCGCACAGGCCGACTCGCTGGCCATCAGCCTGGTGTCCGAGATCGCGACCGTGGACCAGTTGATGAAGGGGCGCCTTGCCAGGGCCCTGCCCAAGGGGATGGAGCTGTCTCATTTCACCGTGCTCGACTATCTCAGCCGCACCCGGGACGAACGCACACCGGCCCAGCTCAGCCGTACGTTCCACGTCACCAAGGCCGCAATGACCAACACTTTGGGCAAGCTGGAACGGGCGGGATACGTACATATCCGACCGGACTGGGACGATGCCCGCCGCAAATACGTCGCGATCAGCCCGGCAGGCGAACGCGCACGGGATCAGGCAATCCGGGCCGTGGCCCCGGTGTTCGAGGATATTGTCGACGAGTTGGGCGGCGACACGATCCGCGCGGGCCTGCCACTGCTAAGGCGGTTGCGCGTCCACCTTAGCGACGAGTCCTAGCCCCCTTAGCGACGCAGGCTTGTCGTCACGTAGTTCACACTCAGATCCCGGTCCGACAGACCCCAGCTCCAGGTCACAGGGTTGAACACGAACCCGGTCCTGTCCACGGGATCCAGCCCCGCATCCCGCAGCAAATCGAACAGCTCGTCCGGCGTGATGAACTTGTTCCACTCATGGGTGCCCTTGGGCAGCCAACGCATGATGTGCTCGGCCCCGATGATGGCCATCAGATAGCTCTTGGGATTGCGGTTGATGGTCGAACAGGTCATCAGCCCGCCGGGTTTCAGCAACTGCTGACAGGCGCTCAGATAGCCCAAGGGATCGGCGACGTGCTCGACCACTTCCATGTTCAGGACCACGTCGAACGCCTCGCCCTCAGCGGCCATCGCCTCGGCGGTTGTGTGGCGATAGTCGATCTCCAGCCCCGATTGTTCGGCATGAACCCGCGCAACCGGAATGTTTCGCTCGGCCGCATCGGCGCCCACAACCGTCGCGCCCAGCCTGGCCATCGGCTCGCACAGCAGGCCACCGCCGCAGCCGATATCCAATATCCGCAAGCCCTCGAAGGCCCGCGGTTGCGTGGTGTCGCGGCCAAATTCGGCCGCGATCTGCTGCACGATATAGTCCAGCCGGGTGGGATTGAGCATGTGCAGCGGCTTGAACTTGCCGGCCGGATCCCACCATTCGGCAGCCATCGCCTCGAACTTGGCGATCTCGGCGGGATCTACGGTCTGGGTTTGCGTTGCACTCATCGGGCCAACCTGCGAATGTAAGTCCCGATTTGATATAGTACTTGAGCCGATGCCGGAAACACTCAAAAGCCCGGGCGCGTCACCAAGGCGCACACTCTACCCCCCGCGGGAGCCCTTTCGCCAGCAGGTGATGGACATGCCCGGCGGGCACCGGATCTATGTCGAGGAATGCGGTATCAAAAACGGCTGGCCCGTGGTCGTGCTGCATGGCGGGCCCGGTGGCGGCTGCAGCCCGGGCATGCGGCGGTTTTTCGACCCTACATTCTATCGCGCCGTTCTGTTCGACCAGCGTGGCTGCGGACGCTCGACACCCCATGCAAGCGTCCACAACAACACCACCTGGGATCTGGTCGAAGATATCGAGCGGATCCGCGAGGCGCTGGGAATCTCCAAATGGATCGTATTCGGGGGCTCCTGGGGGGCAACGCTGGCCCTGGTCTATGCCCAGACCCACCCCGAACGGGTCGAGGCGCTGGTCCTGCGCGGGATCTTCACGATGACGCAGGCCGAACTGAACTGGTTCTACGGCGGCGGCGCAGGCGCGTTTTTCCCCGAACAGTGGCGCGCGTTCTCGCACATGGTTCCGTCAGACGAACGCGATGATCTGATCGGCGCCTATCACAAGCGTCTGTTTCAAGGCGACGAGGCCGAACAGGTGCGCTTTGCCCGCGCCTGGGCGGGTTGGGAAAGCGCGCTGGCGGTGCTGAACCCCGGTGGCGCCCGCGCCGGGGCATCTGCCCACTACGCCCGTGCATTTGCGCGGTTGGAAAACCACTACTTCATCAACAGCGGTTTTCTGGAAGAGGACGGGCAGATCCATCGTGACATGCCGACGCTGGACCGGATCCCGGGCTATATCGTGCAGGGCCGCTATGACATGGTCTGCCCGCCCGCAACCTCGCACCGCGTTCACGCCGCATGGCCCCTGTCCGAGTTGTCGATCATTCCCGACGCGGGGCACGCCCTGTCCGAGCCCGGGATTACCGAGGAACTGGTCGGGATCATGGATCGCCTGCGCGAGCATGAACGGTCCAGCGGCAAACGTCGGCCGGTTCGGTAAAGCGCGATCAAGACAAGGGGGCTCTGCCCCCGCCGCCGCTGTCGCGGCGTCTCCCCCGGAGTATTTGTTCGAGCAAAGAGGGGCCCTTAACAAAGGGTAAAGGGCCCCTCTTTGCTCAAGATACACTCCGGAGCGCGAGGCAGAGCCTCGCAGGATCGCGTCGGCGATCCGTCTACAGCGCTGCCGCCAGCCGGGTGCCCTGGTCGATAGCGCGTTTTGCATCGAGTTCGGCCGCGACATCAGCGCCACCGATGACGTGCGGTGATTTCCCTTTGGCGATCAACGCGTCGGCCAGGCCACGCGCGGGTTCCTGGCCCGCGCACAGAACGATGGTGTCGACCGCGATGGTTGTCGGGTTTTCCCGCCCCTCTCCGCGCGAGACCTCCAGCCCGTCACTGGTGATCCGTTCATAGTTCAGACCCCCGGTCATTTTGACGCCCTTCATCTTCAGCGCGGCGCGGTGGATCCAACCGGTCGTTTTGCCCAGGCCCTTGCCCGGCTTGGAGGCTTTGCGTTGCAGCAGATGGATCTCACGAACTGACGCTTCGGGTGCGGGCCCGTCGGGGGCGAGGCCAGATCGGTCCTGCCAGGGGCGGCTGACGCCCCATTCCGCATTCCACAGATCCACGTCCTCGGTGGGGCTGGTCCCTTCGTGCGACAGGAACTCGGCCACATCGAACCCGATGCCGCCAGCGCCGATGATCGCCACCGACTTGCCAACCGGGGCGTTCCCGGCCAGGACATCGACATAGCTCAGGACATGGTCCGCATCCTGACCCGGGATGCCGGGATCACGCGGGGTGACGCCGGTTGCGATGATAACCTCGTCGAACCCCATCAGATCGTCTGCTGTTGCGCGCTGGCCCAGCCGCAGGTCGATCCCGCTGCGGGCCACCTGGCGCTCGAAGTACTCTACAAGGCCCACGAACTCTTCCTTGCCGGGAATGCGCTTGGCCATGTTCAGCTGCCCACCGATCCGGTCGCTTGCGTCGAACAGGGTCACGGCATGCCCCCGATCCGCCGCAGTCAGCGCCGCGGACAAGCCCGCCGGGCCCGCGCCGACCACTGCGATGTGTTTCTGCGCCTCGGTCGGGGTGATCGCGATCTCGGTCTCGAAACAGGCGCGCGGGTTTACCAGGCAGGAAGAGACCTTCATCTCGAACGTGTGATCCAGACAGGCCTGGTTGCAGGCGATGCAGGGCGCGATGTCGCCCGCCCGGCCTTCGGCAGCCTTGGTCACGAAGTCCGGGTCGGCCAGGAAGGGCCTCGCCATCGAAACCATGTCGGCACACCCCTCGGCGAGCACGGCTTCGGCCACGTCGGGCATGTTGATGCGGTTCGAGGTGATCAGCGGGATCGAAACCTCGCCCATCATCCGCCGGGTCACGTCCGTGAACGCGCGGCGCGGGACCGAGGTGGCGATGGTCGGGATCCGCGCCTCGTGCCAGCCGATTCCGGTGTTGATGATCGAGGCCCCGGCCGCCTCGATCGCGCGCGCCAGCGTCACCACCTCGTCCCAGGTGGACCCGTCGGGGATCAGGTCGATCATGGACAGGCGGTAGATGACGATGAAGTCCGGACCGACCGCCTGACGCACACGTTTGACGACCTCGACCGGCAGGCGCATGCGGTTCTGATACGGCCCGCCCCAGCGATCGTCGCGCTTGTTGGTGTGGGTGACCAGAAACTGGTTCAGAAGGTACCCCTCTGAGCCCATCACCTCGACCCCGTCGTATAGGGAAAGAGTGTA